>CAJWGI010000239.1 GCA_913031335.1 uncultured Anaerolineales bacterium
GCGCTTGGTGGGATCCGCTGGCGGCAAACGTGGGCATCCGGCGCCGAAAACCGCTTCAGGCTATGCGCGAGACCGTGCAGTTGCTGCGCCGGCTGCTCGCGCTGGAAAACGTGACTTTTTCCGGAGAGTTCCATCAGGTGCGTGGCATTGAATTGGACGTGGTGCACGGGCGGCGCGAGCCGCGTAATGTACCCATTTACATCGGCGCGACCGGGCCCAAGATGATGGAGTTGACCGGCGAAATCGCAGATGGCGCGGTATTGAACTATTGTGTGCCGCCTGAATATAATGATCAGGCGCTAGAGCGGTTGGCGGCTGGCGCAAAACGCGTCGGTCGTTGTCTGGATGAGATTGATCGCCCGCAATTAATCGTTTGCTCGGTGCACGGAGACCGCGCCGAGGCGATTCGGGGCGCGAAATGGTTGTTGACGCAATACCTGGCGCAGCAACCGCATATTGCCAAGGCTTCTGGGGTGAGCGCTGAAATCGTCCAGAAAGTGCAGACGATCATCGGATGGCCGGCCACCAAAGAGCAGGTGGAAGAGGCGATGCAATATGTGCCCGATGATTTCGTGCTGCGCATTAGCGCCACCGGCACTCCGGAAGAAGCGCGCGCCCGTGTGCAGCAATACATTGAACGTGGGTGCACCTGCCCGGTACTTTATCCGCTGGGCGACCCCTATCTGATGATGGATACCTTCGCTGCTGATTAGCGGGCTGCCGCCCCGGCGTTTATTCCAACACCCCCAACTCGCTGCCGACCTGTTTAAAGGCTGTCAGCGCAGTCTCAAGGTCGGCGCGCTGGTGCGCAGCCGAGAGCTGCACGCGGATGCGCGCCTGTCCCTTGGGCACCACCGGGTAGGAGAATCCGATCACATATACGCCCAGTTCCAGCAGCCGGTTCGCCATTTGCTGCGCCAGCGCGGCCTCGCCCAGCATGATGGGCACAATCGGGTGCTCGCCGGGGTGGATGTCGAAGCCGAGCGCAGCCAGCCGCTGGCGAAAATAGCGCGCGTTCTCCGCCAGCCTGTCGCGCAGCGCGCTGGAGGTGGAAAGCAAATCAAGCGCCTGCAACGAGGCGGCGACGATGCTGGGAGCGAGCGTGTTGGAGAATAAGTAGGGGCGTGACCGCTGCCGCAGCAGGGCGATGATCTCTTTGCGGCCACTGGTGTAACCGCCGCTAGCGCCGCCCAAAGCTTTGCCGAAAGTACCGGTGAAGATGTCCACGCGCCCCGACACGCCGCAATGCTCGTGCGTGCCGCGCCCGCGCGCGCCCAGCACCCCCACCGCGTGCGAGTCATCCACCATCACCAGAGCTGCGTATTGCTCGGCCAGAGCGCAAATGCGCTCCAGATTGGCGATTGTGCCGTCCATTGAAAATACGCCATCGGTGGCGATCAGGCGGAAGCGCGCCGTCTGCGCCTCCTGCAGCCGTGCTTCCAGATCGTGCATGTTGTTGTTGCTATAGCGGTAGCGTTGCGCTTTGCACAGGCGGATGCCATCAATGATGCTGGCATGGTTGAGCGCGTCGCTGATGACCGCGTCTTCCGCGCCTAGCAGTGTCTCGAACAGGCCGCCGTTGGCATCGAAACAAGATGTGTACAAAATGGTATCCTCCGTGCCTAGAAAAGCCGACACCCTTTCTTCCAATTGCTTGTGCAGGGTCTGCGTGCCGCAAATGAAGCGCACCGAAGCCATGCCGTAGCCCCAGCGTTCCATACTGTCGCGTGCAGCGGCAATCACAGCCGGATGGTTGGCCATCCCCAGATAATTGTTGGCACACAAATTCAGCACTGCTTGCCCGCCCTGCACGCTAATCTGTGCCTGCTGCGGGCTGCTGATCAGGCGCTCGCGCTTGTACAGGCCGGAGGCTTCAATTTGCTGCAATTCTTGCTGCAAGTGGTCTCGCATCTTCTCAATCATTTTCCGCCTCCGCCCAATCCAGAATCACCTTGCCGCATTGCCCGGAGCGCATCAGCGCAAAACCTTGCTCAAATTCGTGGTATGGAAAACGGTGCGTGATGACCGGCGCGATATCCAGTCCCGATTGCACCATCGTGGTCATTTTGTACCAGGTCTCGAACATCTCGCGCCCATAGATGCCCTTGATGGTCAGCCCGTGAAAAATCACCTTGTCCCAATCGATTCCCGCGCCTGTGGGCAGCAGCCCCAAAAGCGCGATTTTGCCACCATGACACATGGCAGCCAGCATATCCACCAGCGCCTGCGGGCTGCCCGACATCTCCAACCCAACATCGAAGCCCTCCTTCATTCCCAGTTTCGCCATGATTTCCTGCAGGCTGTACTGGCCCGGGTCGAGGGCCAGCGTCGCACCCATCCGCGCCGCCAGCTTGCGGCGATAGCCGGTCAGGTCGGTGACGACGACATGGCGCGCGCCCACATGCCGCGCGATGGCGGTCGCCATCAAGCCGATCGGCCCGGCGCCGGTGATGAGCACATCTTCGCCCACCATGTTGAACGAGAGCGCAGTGTGCGTGGCGTTGCCGAAGGGGTCGAAGCAGGAGAGGATATCGAGTGGAATATTGGGATCGCAGTGCCAGACGTTGGCGACCGGGATGCTGATGTATTCGGCAAATGCGCCCGGGCGGTCCACGCCCACGCCGCGTGTGTTGGGGCACAGATGGCGGCGTCCGGCCAGACAGTTGCGGCAATGCCCGCATACCAGATGCCCCTCGCCAGTCACCAGTTCGCCGGGGAAGTGGTCGTGCACATTGCTGCCCACCGCATCGACCACGCCCACATATTCATGCCCGATAGCCATGGGCGGTTGAATGGTGCGGGCTGCCCAGTCATCCCATTCGTAGATGTGCAGGTCAGTGCCGCAGATCGAGCTTTTTAGCACGCGGATGCGCACATGGTTGGGGCGCAGTTCTGGCAGCGGGATATCTTGCAGCTGCAGGCCCACACCGGGTTCAGTTTTCACGAGCGCTCGTATCGTCTGCATCTATCCCTCCCGGTCGGTCAATCGCTCTCGCGAGAGCGCAAGTCTGTTTACGCGGGGGTCAAAGCCTGGTCGAGGTCGGCGATTATGTCGTCGGGATGCTCGCCGCCCACGCTTAGGCGGATAAGA
>CAJWGI010000240.1 GCA_913031335.1 uncultured Anaerolineales bacterium
CAGGGTTCACTTTGTCCTGATTTGCATATTTGGGCGCAGTACCGTGCGTGGCCTCAAAAATCGCTGCGCCGGTAGTGCAATTAATGTTGCCGCCCGGAGCAATGCCAATCCCCCCCACCTGCGCTGCCAGCGCGTCGGAGAGATAATCGCCGTTCAGATTCATGGTGGCAATCACATCGAACTCGCGCGGCCGGGTGAGCACCTGTTGCAGGGTGATGTCGGCAATCGCGTCTTTGATCAGGATGCGGCCGGTCTCAAGGGCTGCGCACTGTTCATCGTTGGCTGCCGACTCACCCTCGGCTGCTTTGGTGCGCTCCCACTGTTCCCATGTGTAGGTCTCCGCGCCAAACTCGCGCTCGGCCAATTCATAACCCCAACTGCGGAATGCCCCTTCGGTAAACTTCATTATATTTCCCTTGTGCACCAGAGTAACACTTTTACGACCGTTCTCAATCGCGTAGCGGATGGCCGCGCGCACCAGTCGCTCAGTACCTTCACGCGAGACCGGCTTTATGCCGATGCCGCTGTTCTCGGGAAAACGAATCTTTTTGTACAGCTCCGGGAAAGCCTGTTCGAAAAGCTGATTGAAACGGGCGGCCTCTTCAGTTCCTTCCTCGAATTCGATGCCGGCGTAGATGTCCTCCGTGTTTTCACGGAAGATGACCATGTCCACCCATTGCGGATTATTCACCGGCGAGGGCACCCCCTCGAACCAGCGCACCGGGCGCAGGCAAACGTAGAGGTCGAGCAATTGACGCAGGGCCACATTGAGCGAGCGAATGCCGCCGCCCACCGGCGTGGTGAGCGGGCCCTTGATGCCCACCAGGAACTCTCGGAAAGCCTGCACGGTCTCATCCGGCAGCCACTCGCCAAAGCGGTCGAAGGCTTTCTGCCCGGCGAACACTTCCATCCAGGCTATTTTGCGCTCTCCGCCATATGCGCGCGCAACCGCGGCATCAAGTATGCGGTGCGACGCCCGCCATATGTCCGGGCCGGTGCCGTCGCCCTCGACGAACGGAAGCACCGGGTTATCGGGCACACGCAACTTGCCATCAGCAATGGTGATCATGCCCCCTTCGGGCACTGTGGTGGTTGAATAGCTCATCAGTTACTCCTGTGCAACTCGGAAAAAAACCAACTCATAAAGCGCACCGCACTACGATTGGGCTTGCGCCAGTTTGCGTTCAATGACCTCTCGATAGACCTCAATTGACTGCGCGCCTTCGATCTTCTCTCCGTTGATGAACAGAGTCGGGGTAGCTTTGACCCCCATCTGGGAGGCTAGGTCGACATCCTCCTGCACCACCCCTCGCGAATGCCCGTCCCGCAGGCAGCTGCGAAACTCATTGCTATCGAGGTTCAGCTCGGTAGCGAATGCCAGCAAGCGCGGCTCGGAATACTGGTCACTGCTCCCGTTCTGGTTGGCATACAGAATGTCGTGATATGGCCAGAAAGCGCCCTGCGAATTGGCGCATTCGGCCGCCTCAGCCGCAAGCTTTCCGACAGGTTGGTTGAAGGTGACGTAATGATACTCGTAACGCACCTGCCCGCTTTCGATGTAATTTTCTTCAATCAGGCGCGCCGCGCCCGTGGCCAATGTGCGGCAGTGTGGTCAGGTGAAGTTGGAGAAATCCTGCACCAGCACCGGCGCATCAATGGGGCCGAGGGCCCTCCCGTCCGCATACGGTTTTGCAGCGCTTTCCACGGCCACGATTTCTCCCACCGGTTTGCTGCTCTGGCGAATGACCAGTGCAGCCAACGCCACTGCGACGGCTGCGACCACCCCGATGGTGGTCAGGCGTCGTCTGCGTTTGCGCTGTTGCTGGCGGGCGCGCATTTGCGCGCGCTTGCTCATGAACATACCCTCCTAAAAGCCCGCCGAGAGGGCCACGATTACACCGGACAGCAGGCCACCATAAGTATAAACTAGGAATCCCTCAGGGCAAGGGCTGCCGGTGAATTGGGTAAGGGATCCGGCTGTTTGTGCGGCTACCACGAGACGATATGGTACAACCGTTGCGCTGCCTCTTCCCCGGGGTCGTACAGCCAGGGCCCGGGCTCCACGCGCGCTGTTTTTCCTGCCGGAATGTGCTCCAGCCATGCGGCCATGTTTTGCGGGTGCACGAAAAGCACCCCTGTCGAGGCAGACAGTTCTGCGCCAAAGGAAAGTGTGTGTAGGCCCGGAAACTCATCCGGCTGCCCGGGAACCAGGAATTGGGCATAAAGGTTGCCGTCCCACACATCAGGATCCACCCATATGTGCACCGAATCGCGTACGGGCTCCGACCGCGCCACCAAATTGCTGCCCGTCCAGCCAACGCCCAGCCGGCGGTTGATTTGCAGCGCCAGCAAGGTCTCCTCACCATTGTAAACCCGGTACACATACGGACTATTCAAGAAATCGTATAAAAGGAAGTCGCGCGCGGTGACAAAGACCGAGACCGCCATCAACCCACCCACCACCATGTTCGCCACTGCGCGGTTGGTGGTCTGGCGCAGCCAGCGGTGCGTGTGCAGCAATCCCAGCGCTGGGAAGAGGAAAAGCACGGGCAGAATGCCGACCGCGCGCAAGAAATGCGGAGCGCTCTTCGAAAGAAAAGTGGGCAACAGAAACAGCGCTGCCCATGCCGCGATGACCAGTCCGCGCCGCCGATAGCGCATTTGCGCCAGAGCAGCCAGCCCCAAAAGGAAAGGCAACGCCATGGCGGCATCAAACACCGGCCGACCAGGGATGTTGTGCAGCGGGTTCGCATCGCCGCGCAGAAAGAACATGCGCAACACCAGCACTGTCTGCGCTGCCAGCGTCTTCACGAAATCCACCGGCCCTTGCCCGGCGTAAAACACCGCCAGATGTTGCGGCCGCGAAAATGATTGCGTGAGAGAAGCGCCCCGATAGAGCCACATAGGGAGCGCCAGCAACGCGGTCACTGCAATCATCACAGCTATTTCGCGCCCGTTTGCGCGCACCGCGTCGCTGCGCCAGAGCGCCGCGCCCGCAAGAACCAGCACGATAGCGGGCAAGACAAAGAGATTGATCGGGTAGGTATAGTACGAGATTCCAAACAGCAATCCGGCCACAACCCACCACCC
>CAJWGI010000241.1 GCA_913031335.1 uncultured Anaerolineales bacterium
TACCGCCGTCTGCGCCCCGAAAAGGATGGCCTTTTTTGCGAGGCCATATTCGGGCCCACCAAAGACTGGCAATGCTACTGTGGCAAATACAAGAATATCCGCTACCGCGGAATCGTCTGCGACAAATGCGGAGTGGAAGTCACGCGCTCCTCGGTGCGCCGGGAGCGCATGGGCCACATTTCGCTGGCAGCGCCGGTGGCCCACGTCTGGTACACCCGCCGGGTTCCGTCCTACATGGGCTTGCTGCTCAATGTCTCGCGCCGCGACCTCGACCGCGTGCTCTATTTCGCGCAATATATCGTCACTTACCTAGATGAAGATGCCCGCGAGAAAGCGCTGCAACGTCTGGACGAGGAAGTGGAAGGCGAAGAAAAGCAGCAACTCGAAGAGGTAAAAGCCAAAATCGCCGCTGCGAAGGATTACCGCGACATGCGCGTGCAGAAACTCGAGAAGCGCGTAAAACTCGTGCGCGAAAAGTATGAAACCGATATCGGCAAAAAACTGGAACCGCTCATCCGCGAAGGGCAGCAACTACAGCAAACCCTGGAAGATGAGCGCGGCAGCGCGGCCGGCGGCGCAATCCGCATCCACACCGCCAGCACCACCGTGGTGAAAAAGGGCGAGACGATAAAATCAAGCCACCTGACCGTGCTGAACAAAGCCGTGCAGGTCCGCCTGCGCGAAATAGAAGCGAACATGAAAGAGAAGTGCGACCAGAAACTCAGCGCCCTGCAGATGGAAATCGAGACCAGCCGGGCGGAAGCTGAGGACGAAATCGTGCGGCAGCAAAGCACGCTGGACGAGCTGCTCGAGCAACAGCAAGAGCGCATCTCCGAAGACCGTGATAAATTGCTAAACCTGCACGCCATGATGTTCCTGCCGGAACCACAGTATCGTGAACACAAGCAGAAATGGGGGCAGGTGTTCCGCGCCGGCATGGGCGCTGAAGCGCTCTACGAAATCCTCTGCGACTTGAATCTGGATAAGTTGCTGCAGGAACTTTGGACAGAAATCCGCACCACCAAGAGCAAACAGCGCAAGAAAAAGGCCACAAAACGCCTGAAAGTGGTCGCCTCAATGCGCAGCTCCGACAACCGCCCGGAATGGATGATACTGACCGAGATTCCGGTGATCCCGCCCGACCTGCGCCCGATGGTGCAGCTGGACGGCGGCCGTTTCGCCACCTCCGACCTGAATGACCTGTACCGGCGGGTGATAAACCGCAACAACCGCCTGAGGCGGCTGCTGGATCTGGGCGCGCCGGACGTGATAATCCGCAATGAAAAACGCATGCTGCAAGAATCGGTCGACTCACTCATCGACAACGCCCAGCGCGGCAAGGCGCTCAGCCGCCGCGGTAGGCGCGAACTGAAATCGCTGAGCGACATGCTCAAAGGCAAAAAGGGTCGTTTCCGGCGCAATCTGCTCGGAAAGCGCGTGGATTATTCCGGCCGCTCGGTGATTGTAGTCGGGCCAAAACTAAAGCTGCACCAGGCCGGGCTGCCGAAGGTGATGGCGCTAGAGCTTTACAAGCCCTTCGTGATGGCGAAGCTGGTGGAATACCAGCACGCCAGCAACGTGAAAAGCGCCAAGCGCATCATCGAGCAGGAACGGCCGGAGGTGTGGGAGGTGTTGGAGGAAGTAATCCAGCAGCGACCGATATTGCTCAACCGCGCGCCCACGCTGCATCGTCTCGGCATTCAGGCTTTTGATCCGGTGCTGGTTGAGGGCAAGGCGCTTCAGATTCATCCGCTCGTTTGCTCAGCGTTCAATGCCGATTTCGACGGCGATCAAATGGCCGTGCACGTGCCGCTATCGCCGAAAGCAGTCGAGGAAGCACGCGAGTTGATGCTGGCCACAAAAAACCTGCTAAAGCCGGCGGACGGGGAGCCAATCGTCGGTCCGTCCAAAGACATGGTGCTGGGTGTGTACTACCTCACTATGGAAAAGGACGGTAAACCGGGCGAGGGGCGCACCTTCGGCGATATCGACGAGGTTGAGCTGGCCCATGCGCTCGGCCAGATCGATTTGCACACGAAGATCAGACTGTCCATTGAAACCAACTTCGACGAACACGATGAGCGCTATACGGACGGCGAACGCCATCTGCGTATAATTGAGACAACGACCGGGCGCGCGCTTTTCAACCGCATCCTTCCGGAAGACATGCGCTATGTCAACCAGCTGCTTGACAAAACCACGTTGCAGACACTGGTGGGCCGCTGCTACGCCCGCATCGGTCCGGACGAAACCACTGAAATCGTGGACGGGATTAAGAACCTCGGTTTCCACTACGCCACAAAGTCGGGCGTCACCATCGCCGTGGGTGATATTACCGTGCCCAAAATGAAGGCCGAGATTGTCAGCCGCACCGAGGAAGAAGTGGCCGAGTTGGGCAAACAATATCAGCGCGGGCTGCTCACCGAGCAGGAGCAGAACGATCGCACCATCGAGCTGTGGCAGACGGCGCGCAAAGAGTTGGAGCAAGAGGTCAAAGACGGCCTCGACCCGGACGGCAACCTGCGCGTGATGGCGCTCTCGGGCGCGACCAAAGGCGGGTTCACGCCCATTTCACAGTTGGCCGGCATGCGCGGCCTAATGGCCGACCCGGCCGGGCGCATCATCCCGCTGCCCATTCGCTCCAACTTCCGCGAGGGATTGCGCGCGCTGGAATATTTCATCTCCACCCATGGCGCTCGCAAAGGCCTAGCCGACACCGCGCTGCGCACCGCCGACGCTGGCTACCTGACGCGCCGCCTGTGTGACGTGGCGCAGGACACAGTTGTCAACGGACACGACTGCGAGACCGAAGACGGGCTATGGATACGCCGGAAAGACGATGTCGCCGGGCAACACTTTTCCGAGCGCATTCAAGGACGCTGGGTGGCCGCCAATATCGCTGACCCGGAAACCGGCGAGGTGCTGGTGGCCCGAAACGAGGAGATCGATGATGAACTCGCGCAGCTTATCGAGAATGCCGACATAGCCGAGGTTTTTGTCCGCTCGCCGCTGGTCTGTCGGCTGCCGATGGGGATATGCGCGCATTGCTACGGCCGCGACCTCGGGCGCGGGAATCTGGTGGAG
>CAJWGI010000242.1 GCA_913031335.1 uncultured Anaerolineales bacterium
ATGGAGCTGCCGGCGTAGCGCCACCCGTCAGGGCCGTTGCCGCCGTCTCCAGCCCAGCGCAAGGCCGCCGCTGAGCAATAGCACAGCCACAACGCCCGCCAACACAGCCTGATACGCCGTGCTGCCTGTGACCGGCAACGCGGTGGGCACGCGCGCTGCCACCGTCCAGGTGGAAAACTGGGTCACGTCCACGCATATCTGCTGCGCGGCGCTATCCACCGCGCGATTAGAAGTGATGGAACTCTCATCCGTCAGGCCCGGGTTGCGCACAACCTCCAGATTGGCGGTATCGCCGCCCGCAGAAAGCAATTGCGCCACGGTGTAATCGAAGCACATGCGCACCGGGTTGGCGCTGAAATCGCTCATCACATTGCCGCTGGCGTCGCGCACCACGATTTCCACCACCGTATCCACCAGCGAGAAGCCGGCCCCGATGGCGGGCGCTTCCCCGGAAGCAAGCGGCCGTATGGTCGCAGTCGCGCCATCCGCCACCGCGCCGGAGGCAAAGGCGAGCGTGACGCCCGAGCCCGCGTTGCTGACCGTGTTGCCTGCAGCGCTGAGCGTGCCCTGCGTCTGTCCGCTGGGAGTGGCCGTAGGCGCAACAGTGGGTATAGGGGCCGGGGTCCGGTCCTGCGAAATGCCGAAATCTACGCGCGCGCCGTCCGAACTCGTATAGCAACTCGCACCCGGATACCAGGTGGACTGGTTCACATGTATGCCAGTGGGGCTGAAGCCCGCCGGCGGGCTGATACAGACTGTTGTTTCACCAGAAGACGTGACATAGTCAGCCCCACCGCCATAATTGTTGCCGCCGGTGGAGACATTCTTGCCCTCATAATCATCGAATACCACACCGTAGAACTTACTCACGTAGTAGTCGCTGCCATCCGGGGGGCCCACAGGCGGCGGTCCGGATGCTGGTTTCTTATTCGAGGCAAAGGTGAAGGTGAACTCCATGATCCATGCGCCGTCAACCCGAGTCTTGGTGAGAACTGAGCTGGTGACATCAGAGCCCATATAGCCGGTCCAATCGCGTTCAGGGTCTTGAATACCCATCCAATCCAACGTCGCGTCAGTGGCGTACATCTTGAAGGACGCGGTATGGCCCGTGTAACCATCCACCGAGTACCCGCTCTGCTTCGAGAGCACATTGGGATCAGTGGACGACATGTCGCTGTAATGTATCCCGATGCCGGAGAACATGGAGCCCTTCACAACCTCCATTGCGGGGTTAAACGAGGTCAGGTATCCCAGAGATGATTCGCGTACAGCCCCATCTGACTTTACCTGCCGAACAGTCTCGGCGGTGACGGTGATGGTGTTGCCGCTCTGCGAGAATGACGTACAGTCCGCCATGCAGTAAAGCGCGTACGCCGTCTTGCCTGAAGGCGCATCGTAGTTTAGCGTGAACTCGGTGCCCGCCGGGAAGACTTCTTCAACTGATTCGGCATCAGCTTCAGTATCACCAGCAGTATCCTCAATAACAAATAACAGGTCGGCGTCTGTCACAGAGCCCGTCCGCCTCAACATTGCCATCCAACCGGCTCCCGCGCGGGTTGGGCTCACCGAAAAATTAGAGTAATTGTACGGATAGTCGACCGTGAATTCGGCTGACGTAGCGACCTGCTCTACGTCGCCTTAACAGTTTACGTCTATCTTGTATGTCCCGTTAATAGGAGGCGACCACGTAAATTCCCAATCCGTCCGCCCGGTTGTGCCATTAGCATTCTCCTCCGCCGTAACAGCGCTTGATATCGGAGCGAACCCCAAAGAAGAATTAATGGGATTGTCCTGACCAATTACCCGGAGGCCTACACCATAATAGATGTCACCCCAATTAACATCACTGTTGCATGTTCCCTTTACCGTCACCGGCACGGTAGTTACAGTACCTAACGGATCAATACAAGTAGTGGGGCCTCCGCCACAGTCTGAAGCATATGCCGGTCGCGGCACGTGCAGCGACCACATAGCAAAGAGTGCGGCCAGCGTCAGGCCGAGCCGGGCCCAGCGCCATAATGCAAAAAGGCCCGCAGTGGCCTGCCGGCGTCCGTGGTTTGAGTTCACATGCTCAGTCATTGCACTCTCTATCACAATGGATTACAAATTCTTTCAGGCTACCCGCATTATATAACATAACGCTGGAACCAACGCAACCGCGCGGCGTGCTTGCCATCGTCGGCCACTGCGTGCAAGCTGCGGGCCGCCCCACGCACGCTTACGGGGCGGCTATCGTTACCAGGCCGAGCTGCGCCCGGTCGGGCAGGCTGCCCTCCCCAACCGCGGGCAAGCGCTGCATGTCGGCCAGTTGATACCAGCCCGCCTGCAGCCGGTATTCGCCCGGCGGCAGCTCGGCGCCCAGCGGCAGCGCCACGCGGTCAATCACAGTCTCGCCCGGCTGCCACAGCGAAGTCGGGCGCGTTCCGCCCTGCGGCTGGCTATCTGCCTGCGCCCACAGTTTGCCCTCCCCATCCAGCAGATGCACAAAAGCGGTGTAATCGCGCCCCATCGGGCGCAGCGCCCGCCAGGCCAGCGCGAGCGGCAAGGTGCCCGCAGGCACGTGCTCGCCCGCACCGGTGCCAAAACCGCTGAGCGCAATGACATCGCCAAAGCGCACCTCCGCCACGCTGCTTGGCACAATCTCGCCCTGCACAAAAAGGTCAAGGCTGCCGCCCACGTAATCGCCGTGGAAAGCGCGGAAGGCGCGCTGATGCAGCCAGCGTTCCAGCTCGTGTTGCGGGTCGTAGCCGACAGGGTCGCCGTACATCAGCAGCCAGATGCGTTCGTGTTGCGCGCTCACCGATTGCAGCAGCGGCTGCATCTGCGCATCGTCCCATGGCGGCATGTTGTAGGCGCGCGGCTCGGCCTGCCCGTAATAATCGTACAGCGCCGCCTGTGCGCCGTTTTGCAATAGCAGCGCATCCCCCGGCTGGCGATGCACCTGCACGTAGGCCATCAAATCGCCGTAACCGCCTTTCGCGAAATTCGGGTCGGAGAAATAATTGCGCAGCGAGCGCCCGTTGGCGAGCAGCGCCAGCAGCAGCCAGAAAACGACCAGCGGCCGCGCGCTAGCACGCAGCCCGC
>CAJWGI010000243.1 GCA_913031335.1 uncultured Anaerolineales bacterium
TTGTTGAAGCCCACTTTCAGCGATGTGATGCCGGTGCGCTCGCGCTCGACCGCTTCCAGGCCGGCAATCCACTCGCGCGCCCCGCGGGAGGAGTTCATCACCGCGTCCAGCTCGGCGGACCAGCCCGGCAGAATAAAGCCGGGCTTTTCGGTATTTGCCGGCGGCTGAGCCACCAGTGCGGCCTGCAGCAGTTCGAGCGCTTCCGGGGCCGGGTCGATTTCTCGCGCAATGGCTGCCAGCGGTTCCGGCGTGAGCGATTTCTTTAGTGTCGGCAGCCCGCGCAGTGTGGCCCGAATTGCGCCCAAATCCCGTGGAGTGGCCATACCGCTGGCGACGCGGTTGGTCAGGCGTTCAAGGTCTCCCAGCGGGCGCAGCGCTTTGCGCAGGCCGGCGCGTAACAGGCCCTCTCCGTGGGCGACGCTCACCCCGTCTAGCCGCTCGTTTATGGCGGCAATATCTAACAGGGGCTGCTGCAGCCAGCGCCGCAGCAGCCGGCCACCCATCGGCGTCACGGTGCAATCCAGCACCCCCAGCAGCGTGGCCTCCGCGCCGCCCGGGCGCAAGGTTTCCGTCAGTTCGAGATTGCGCCGGGTGGCGGCGTCCAGCTGCATAAAATCGCTGGTGTCGTAAGAGCAGAGACCATCCAGTAGCTGCAGCGCCACGGCCTGTGTCTCGCGTAAATAGTGCACGATCGCGCCAGCGGCGGCTATGGCAAGCGGGCGCGCCTCGATGCCAAATCCGGCCAGCGTGCCCACCTGCAGCTGCTCGCACAACGCCTGGCGACCGGCGGCCGGTTCGAATTTCCACGCGGGCAGGCGCGTCTCGTGCGTGTCGTTTTCAGGGCGCAGTTCGTCGCGGTCATCGGGCAGCAAAAGTTCCGCGGGTGCAAGGCGGGCGAGTTCATTACGCACCTTCTCTTGTGCATCCGCACCGCTGAACTGTGTGGCGCGGAACTGGCCGGTGGTGATGTCGATATACGCCAGACCGGCGCGGTCTCCCGCGATCGCCGTCGCGGCGAGGTAATTGTCGCGTTTCTCGGGCAGCATGCCCGGCTCCACGATTGTGCCCGGGGTGACCACGCGCACCACTTTGCGCGGCATCAGTCCGTTTACCGGCTCGCGGCCAACTTGGTCGCAGATGGCCACGTGATGGCCGCGCGCGACCAGCCGCGTGAGGTAATTCTCTAGCGCGTGGTAGGGAATGCCGGCCATCGGTATCGAGATGTCCCTTGCCACCTTGCGAGCGGTCAGCACGATGTCGAGTTCATGGGCGGTCGTGCGGGCGTCCTCATCGAAAGTCTCGTAAAAGTCGCCCAGCCGGAAAAGCAGAATCGCGTCCGGGTGCCGGCTTTTGATGTCCAGATATTGTCTGCGGATTGGGGTAACTTTCGCCTCGCCTGTCGGCATGTGCGTATTGTATGAGAGCGCCGGTTGACGGTCAAATCCGTGCTTTGTTGGAACGGGTAAATTGTGATAACATATGAGTGGACGCTCATATAATATAGCACAGATGACTGACGAATTCGAACTGCGCATCACCGGCATGGATTGTGCGGATTGCGCGTTGACGCTGCGGGAAAGCGTGGCGCGGCTTGATGGCGTACAGGTTTGCACGGTGAACTTCGGCACTGGCCGAATGCGGGTGAGCGGGTCGGTCGCGGCTGCGGCGGTCAGCGGCGCGGTGACGGCGCTCGGTTACGGCGTGGCTGCGCGCGCTGCGCCGGGAGAGCATAACGACGAATCGGTCCTGTGGCTGCGCCTGCTGCGCAGTCCGCGCAACGCGCTCACCCTGGTGGGGATGCTGCTCATCGGGCTGGCGTTCGCTGCGCAGGCTGCGGCTTCAAATCTGGCGGTAATTCTTTTCGCTCTGGGAGCTCTGGCCGGGCTGTACTTCCCGGTGCGTGCCGGATGGGTCGCGCTGCGCAGCCGGCGCGGGTTGGACATGAACGTGCTCATGACGATAGCGGCGCTGGGCGCGTTCGCAATCGGAGAACACGCGGAGGCAGCAACGGTGATTGTGCTCTTCAGCCTGGGCGAGGCGCTGGAGGGTTTCACTTTGGAGCGCGCGCGCGAAAGTATTCGCTTTCTGACTGCGCTCGCTCCGGCCGAAGCCACGCTGGTGCAAGCTTGCATGGACTGTGAAGGCCACCGTGGCCGGGAGCTGCCGGATGGCTCCGGCCTTTACCGCACCGGCCCGTGCCCGTGGTGCGATACACACACGCAGACCGTGGCGGTGGCATCGCTGGCGCTCGGTGACGTGATCATGGTCATGCCGGGCGAACGCATCCCCATGGATGGAGTGGTGCGTTCCGGGCAGTCCGCAGTCAATCAGGCGCCGATAACCGGCGAGAGTATGCCGGTTGAAAAGAGCGTCGGCGCGCATGTTTTCGCCGGGACGGTCAATGGCGAGGGCGCGCTGGAAATCGAGGTCACCCGCCTTGCGCAAGACAACACGCTCGCGCGCATGATTCATCTGGTGGAGCAGGCGCAGGAGCAGAAAAGCCCGGCGCAGCGCTTTATAGATCGCTTCGCGCGGGTGTACACGCCAGCTGTTGTGGGCGTTGCCGTGGTTGTGGCTGCGCTGCCGCCTCTGCTGTTCGGGCAGCCCTTTCTGGATTCGCCCGCTGGCCACGGCTGGCTCTATCGCGCGCTGACCATGCTCGTGATTGCCTGCCCGTGCGCGCTGGTCATCGCCACCCCGGTGACCGTCATCAGCGCGATTTCGGCTGCGGCGCGGCGCGGCGTGCTCATTAAAGGGGGCGCCTATTTGGAACTTCTGGGCGCGGTGCGCGTGGTTGCCTTCGATAAGACCGGCACGCTGACACATGGCCGCCCGCGGGTGATTGCCATGGCGTGCACGAGCGCGGACTGCACTGCCCCGCGCGACTGCGCCGACTGCGATGAGATGCTCATGCTGGCAGCTGCCGTCGAGCGCAGCAGCAGCCATCCCCTCGCGCGCGCTGTGGTGCAGGCAGCCGAGCAACGCGGCTTGCGGCAGCTGCACGCCCGCGAGGTGCGCGCGTTGCCCGGGCGTGGGGTGCAGGGCAGCGTGAATGGCAGCG
>CAJWGI010000244.1 GCA_913031335.1 uncultured Anaerolineales bacterium
CATTTCCGTGCGCTGCGCGATCTTCGTGACCGCCTCGACGCACGCTTTCCCTCCGCGGATTGGGAGCAACTCTCGATGGGGATGACCGATGATTTCGAAGTGGCCATAGAGGAAGGCGCAACTTTGCTGCGCGTCGGTCGGGCCATCTTTGGTGAACGAAGCTAGCGTATTCGTAGGTATAATCAACTACCCAGGAGTTTCTTAACCATGGAACAAATAGTCGTCCGCCCAATTGAAATTGTCTTCTCTATTCTCTCTTTCGCCATTCTTGCGCGCGTGCTGCTGTCGTGGGTGCGCGTGGACCCCACCCACCCGGCGGTGCAATTGCTATTTGACGTCACTGAGTCAATATTGCGCCCCATTCGGGAAATGATGCCTGCGATGGGTATGTTCGATTTCAGTCCGATTATCGCCGTGCTACTGCTCAATGTGCTCGAAGGGTTATTGCTCTACATCATTCGGGGACTGTTTTAATTGGCAACTAGACCACGCGCGGTGCGGCTGCCCGTCAAAGTGATTCCACGCGCGCCGCGCGACGAAATCGTGGGTGTGATGACCGATGGAACGCTGAAGGTACGAGTGGCCGCCGCGCCTGTTGACGGCGCTGCCAACAGGGCGGTGCAGCGAGTCCTCGCGCGGGCGCTTTCCCTAAACCTAAAAAACGTGGAAATCGTGCGCGGTGAGACTGCGCGCCGAAAGTTGCTGCGCGTCAACGGCCTGACCGCTACGGAGGTACACGCCCGGCTGGGCTTGACCGTGTGACCATCATCATTTCACGTAGATGATACGCGCGCAGTTTCCACACTTCACCAGTTCGCTGCCGCTGCGGGCCTGCTGGATGCGAGCCGCCGACGGTGTCATCCCACAGGCTGTGCAGATGTTGTCCTTGAGCAGCGCCACGGCCACGCCGCGCTTGTGCTTACGCACCGCGTCGTAGCTCTGCTTCTCCGCTCCGGAAACGCCCATTAGCGCCGTCTCCCTCTCATCCAGCAGCCGCGCCCTATCCGTTTCGCACTCAACCTTCTCAGCTGATAGCGCCCTCTGCTCCTGAGTCCATTCGATGCGCACCCGTTCAAGTGCATCGCGCGCGCTCGCCTCAGCGCCATCGGCTTCATCCTGACCGATCATCGCTTCCAGCTGCCGCTCCTCAAGCGCCGCGATTCTGCGCTCAAGAGCAGCGCCCTCATCCTGTAAATCCTGCAATTCCTTCGGGTTCATCACCGAGCCGCTGTAAAGCCGCTTCTCGCCGCCGGCTCTTTTACGCGTCACCATGTCGATCTCGTCCTGAATTAATTGATGCGCCCGCCGGGCTGCCTTAGATTCGGTCTCCGCCCCCTCCACACCGCCCGCCGCCTCGCGCACCACGGTATCATCGCCAAGGACGGCATCAAGTTCACGCAGGCGCTGCTCGTGTCGATCCAACCCGGTATCAATCCGTTGCAAAAGGTACAGTTTGGCGGCAGCGTTCATCGCGCGGAATTATAGCACCGCCGGTGTATAATCAGCATGGGCGCCGACAGGCGCAAGGGCCAAATCGCAGACTACACGGCAGCATTCGCGCAAGCCCCTTTGAGACGACACGTTTTATTCTCCGTATTCGTCGCTGGAATGACCACCTTGGCAGCAGAGGTGGCCGCCTTCCGATTGCTGGGAAACATATTCGGCGCATCGAACATTGTCTGGGCGAGCATCATCGGCCTGATATTGCTCTATCTATCGGCCGGATACTTTCTCGGCGGCCGCTGGGCCGACCGCTCTCCGCAGCGCACCACCTTTTTCAGCATCATGGCCTGGGGGGCGCTCACCACCGGGCTGATTCCCTTCTTCTCGCGGCCAGTTTTGCTACAGGCAGCCCGCGCGCTGGCGGCCGTAAACGCTCCGGTGGTGGGCGGCGCTTTCCTCGGAACCATGCTTCTTTTTATGGCGCCCGTAACCCTGCTCGGATGCCTCTCGCCATTCGCAATCCGGCTGCTCATCACCGAAGCGTCCACATCCGGGACAGTATCTGGACGGGTTTACTCCCTCTCCACCGTTGGCTCACTGCTGGGGAGTTTTTTGCCAGTCCTAGTATTTATTCCCTGGGTCGGCACTCGCCTGACCTATCTGATTTTCGCCGCGCTGCTGCTGGCAGTTGCGCTCACCGGCCTTTGGAGAACCGATAGCCGTCGCGCCTTGAACCACATGTGGATGCCGGCTGCCCTGCTTGCCCTCGGGGCATGGGCAGCCAGCGGAAACTTGCGCCCAGTTTCAGGGCTGCTTTTCGAGCGTGAATCACCCTACAATCTGATACAAGTCGTTGAGCGCAACAGTACCCACTATTTGCTGCTGAACGAGGGTCAGGGCGTGCACTCGATTTACCACCCCGAAAGGCTCGACACCGCCGGAACCTGGGACTATTACCTGACTGCGCCTTTTTTTAATGCGCCCCCGGTTTCTCCAAGTCAAGTGAAAAACTTGGCCATCATCGGGCTGGCAGCGGGAACAATCTCGCGCCAGTACAGCGCGGCGTTCGGCGACATTCCCATCACCGGCATCGAAATCGATGCTGACATCATCGCCGCCGGTCGGCGTTATTTCGGCATGCGGCAACCCAATTTGCGCGTGATTCAAGCGGACGGCCGACTGGCGCTCGCAAACCTTCCCGACCATTTTTCGGTAATCGCGGTGGACGCCTATCGTCTCCCTTACATTCCCTGGCACCTGACCACGCGGGAGTTTTTCGGTGAGGCGCGCACGCATTTACATGAGCGCGGCGCATTGGCCATCAACGTCGGCCGCACCCCCACCGACCGCCGACTGGTTGAGGCGCTGACCGCCACCCTGTTGACTGCGTTCCCCAGCGTGCATGTGATGGACGTTCCCGACACATTCAACACCATTCTGGTGGCCACCGTACAGCCCAGCACATCCGAGAACCTGGCATCCAACCTGGATAATCTCCCGGGTGCCGCGCACCCCTTGCTGCGCGTCGCCCTTCAAAGAGGGCTCGCGAGCCTTCGACCAACGCGTGCAGCCGGTCC
>CAJWGI010000245.1 GCA_913031335.1 uncultured Anaerolineales bacterium
GTTTCTTGTAGCTGCCGGTGATGAAAGTGCGTAGCATGTGTAGCAGCACCACCATCACCATGAATTCAGCGCCCAGCCGGTGCAGGTCGCGCATCATCAGCCCGAAGGGCACGTTGGCCATGATATCCAGCATGTTCTCGAAGGCGACCAGCGGGGATGGGGTGTACCACAGCATCAACACAAGCCCGGTGATGGTTTCGATCACCAGAAAGTACATGGAAAGCCAGCCGAGCCGGAAGGTGGGATACAGCGGCATCACCCTCTTGTGAAAATAGGTTGGGCGCATGTGCATCCAGAAGGCTTCGGCGTGCGGTTTGGTGCGCGGGTTCGGGCGCTTGGGCGGGTCGCCGCGCAACACCGAGCGCACGTCGCCCACGTTCAGGCCGGCCGTCAGGCGCGTGACGGTTTCATCCGTTTTAGCAATCAGGGTGGGCATCAACCCGTTAGCTTTTATGTCGTCAAGAATAGGAATGTGAATCTGGAATAAAGCCATTTACAAAGTTTCCTGCAAGCGTTTGCCGTGATCTGTGATTTTAAATGCCGCCGCCGGGTTCAGTGTTCGGGGCACCTTGCATGCGCTGGCCGGTATCGATGCACAGGGCCACGGCGCCAGCGGGGATTTCCACCGCGTCGCCTTCTTCGGTTTTGCCGCTTCCCATCAACCCGGATTTTGCCAGCACGTTACCCTGTTCATCCACAAATTCAAACGGGAAAGCATCGAGATTGCGGTTGGCTGGGCCATCTATGCGCGCTCCGGTCGTCAGGAATTTCGATCCGTGACAGGGGCATTCAAAGCGGTCATTGGTGGGAACCCATTTGTACAGGCAGCCAAGGTGGACGCATATCTTATACATCGCCTTGATGCCCGCCTTGACGGTGTACTCCTCCGGCTGGCGTTCGTCCGTCAGCCGGCCTTGGCCGAGGTTCACCAGCCAGATGCGCGCCTCGGGAAAATCCTTTGGCCCGGCGTCGGGGGCGGGGATGTCCGCGATGGGCACGGTGATGATGCCGCCAAACTCGCCTTCCTTAAAGCGTGGGAACGAGAACCACACCAGCGCGCCACCCATTTCCGCCATGAAAAGTGCCATTGAAGCGCCCCACAGGTAATAAAGGAACTCACGCCGTGACAACGGTGGGGCTGCACCGACTGCTTCAGCCGTCATAGAAAATTCACTCCAAAATTAGAGTTTGTAAAATCTAGCACAAAGAACGTTCCCTGTCAAATTGTAGCTGTTGACAGCAGCCTGAAAACGACCATAATCTCAGCAGCCTCATGTCTGCGTTCCCGCCGCCTCGGCTAGTCTGCTCACGGGAAGAGTTGCGCGCCATGCTGCATGCCTTGCGCGCGCAGCCGGCCGTGGCTGTGGACACCGAGTCGAATTCGCTGCACGCTTATCGCGAGAGGGTGTGCCTGATTCAGTTCTCCATCCCCGCGCAGGATTATATCGTAGACCCGCTGGCTATCCATGACTTGGCCGCGCTGCAGCCGCTTTTTGCGGACGCTGAGATTAAAAAGGTCTTTCACGCAGCGGAATACGACCTGATTTGCCTGTGGCGCGATTTCGGCTGGAAGGTGCGCGGGCTCTTCGACACCATGATGGCTGCGCGCGCGCTCGGCTGGGAACAGGTCGGGTTGGCCGCCATTCTCAGCGAACAGTTTTCAGTCCCTACCAGTAAGCGCTTCCAGCGCGCGGACTGGGGCAAGCGTCCGCTTTCGGAGGCGCAACTGGCCTACGCGCAGCTGGATACGCGCTATCTGTTGCAGCTGCGAGAACGTCAGGCGGCTGCGCTGCGCAGGCGCGGCCAGTGGCCTGAAGTGAGCGAGGAATTCGAGCGCATCGCGCGTGCTGGCGCGCGCAGCAGCCCCGACTCGGCTGCCGGCCAACAGGCAGTGGACGGCTTCTGGCGAATCAGCGGCGCGCGCAAACTCGATGAGCGCGAGCGCGCGGTGTTGCGCGAACTGCATCAATACCGCGAGGGCGTGGCCAAGCGCAAGGATCAACCGCTCTACCGCGTCATGGGCGACGCCACCCTGCTGGCGCTGGCGCAGCGTGCGCCGCGCAGCAAAAGAGAGCTGCATGGCATTGACGGTATGATCGCCGGCCAGATTCAGAGACACGCAAAAGGAATCCTGCCGGCTGTGCGGCGCGGCCTGCGCGCGAAACCGCCACCTCTACCGTCTTCTAGGAGTGGCGGCCGCCGTGTGGCGGCGCGCTACGAGGCGCTGCGCGAGTGGCGCAAGCGCCGGGCCCAGCGGCGCGGGCTTGCCTCGGACGTGATTCTTGCGCGCGATGTGTTGTGGGCGCTGGCACGGGCAGCCCCCGCCAGTATGGCGGAACTCGAGTCCGTTCAGGACTTGGGTGCGTGGCGACGCGCTGAATACGGCGAGGAGATTTTGCGCGTGCTGCGCGCGGCGCGCGCGTGAGCGTGGCTTCGCGCTGAGCGCGCCGTGCTATAATCGTCTCCCCGGGGAGAGGTGCCGGAGTGGACGATCGGGGCGCTCTCGAAAAGCGTTGTGGCCTCGCGGTCACCGTGGGTTCGAATCCCACCCTCTCCGCTGCTCAGAATCAAACAGGGTCTGCCTCACGCAGACCCTGTTTTCATTTCGCGCCTTTCTGCTTACTCCGAGGCTGGCGTCCCGGCTGTGGCTTCCAGCTCGGGCAGCTTGAAGAGATAGGGGCTGTTGGCCGGCACCAGCATCACCTGCACATCGTCGCCCAGCTCCTGCACGTAGGTGTATTGCAGCAGGTCGGGGTTGGTTGTGAGTGCATCGCCGATTGCGTGCAGCGCCGCAGCCTGGGCTTTGGCCTCAATCAATATTTTCTGCGCTTGGCCCTCAGCTGCGATCACAACGGCATCCGCCTGACCTTTAGCTTGCTGGCGCAATTGCTCAGCTTCCTGCTCACGCTGCTTCACCACGAAGGCCTGTTTCTCGACCTCTTGCTCGGCAATCTGCTTCTGTTCGATCACAGAGGCGTACTCGGGCGTGAACGTTATGTTGCGCAGTACGAACGCATCA
>CAJWGI010000246.1 GCA_913031335.1 uncultured Anaerolineales bacterium
TGCGCCACTACCTCCCCGCCGTGGCTGCCCGCCCCCGGTCCCAAGTCCACCACCCAATCGGCGGCGCGGATGGTCTCTTCATCATGCTCCACCACCAGCAGCGTGTTGCCCAAATCGCGCATTGATTTCAACGTGCCAATCAGCCGACCGTTATCGCGCTGGTGCAGCCCGATGGAGGGCTCATCGAGCACATAAAGCACGCCGGTCAGCTGCGAGCCAATCTGGGTGGCAAGACGAATGCGTTGCGCCTCGCCGCCGGAAAGCGACGCCGCCGAGCGAGCCAGAGTGAGGTAATCCAGCCCCACGTTGACCATGAATTGCAGCCGCGAGGTGATTTCCTTCAAGACCTGCCGCCCGATGGCGCGCTGGCGCGCGTTCAGAGTGGATTCCGGCAGCGCCAGCGCCCAATCCAGCAGTCGCGTCACTGGCCAGTGCGTGACCGCCACAATGTTGTCCTCCCCGATAGTCACGGCGAGCGCTTCCGCACGCAGCCGCCAACCGTGACAGCTGTCACAGTCGCGCTGCGTCATGTAGTGTTCAATTTTGCGGCGAATATACTCAGAGCTAGTCTCGCGGTAGCGCCGACGCAAGTTTGCAATAACGCCCTCGAACGGATTGTGCCACACGGCCTTGTTTCCCTGACGGGTGAGATATTGAATGGGGATGGGCTCGCCATCGCTGCCATGGAGGAGCACATCTATCTTCTTCTGCGAAAGTTCAGCGATCGGCCGGTCCATGGGAATGTCGTAATACGCGCAGGCGCCCTGGAGCGACTGCCAATAATAGCCGCCCCCTTCGCCGGCCGGGCGTGCGCGCCATTCCATCACTGCAATGGCGGATTCTTCCAGCGTGCGGCTACGATCTGGAATAATCAGCGCCGCGTCGATTTCAAGTTTGTGCCCCAGACCCTGACACTCCGCGCAGGCCCCGTGGGGAGAGTTGAACGAAAAGGATCGCGGCTCAAAATCCGGCAGACTGATGCCGCAGTGGGCGCAGGCGTTTTGCTCTGAGAAAAGCAGGCTTTCGCCGGAATCAGCGCCAGCATCCACGGATGAAACCGGCTGCACCAGCAGCATCCCGTTCCCCACGCGCAGCGCGGTCTCCACCGAATCAGTCAGGCGCGAGGTGAATTCCTGTTCCTCATCACCGCCCAGCTCATCCGCTTCGCGTAGCACCAGCCGGTCCACCACCGCTTCGATAGTATGCATTTTGTAGCGATCCAGCATCGGCGCGGTTGACTGTGCTCCGGCCTCACCAGTAAGGTTATTCACATCGTAGGTTTTTCCATCCACGCGCACGCGCAAAAAGCCAGCTTTGCGCACTTCATCAAAAACGCCCTGATGATGCCCTTTGCGATCCTTGACCAGCGGCGCAAGCAGCAGGATGCGGCTGTCGCCGGGGAGCTCGCGGATGGCCTGCACTATTTCTTGCGCCGATTGCCGGCTGACAGCGCGGCCACACTGCGGGCAATGCGGCGTGCCCACGCGCGCATAAAGCAGGCGCAGATAATCGTAAACCTCGGTGACAGTGCCCACGGTGGAGCGCGGATTCTTGCTCACGCCCTTCTGATCGATGGAGACCGCCGGGCTCAGCCCCTCAATGTGGTCCACATCGGGCTTTTCAAGCTGCCCGAGGAACTGGCGTGCGTAAGCCGAAAGCGATTCCACATAGCGGCGCTGGCCCTCGGCAAAAATGGTATCGAATGCCAGCGAGGATTTGCCCGATCCAGAGAGGCCGGTAATGACCACCAGTTTGTCGCGCGGGATTTCCACGCTGATATTTTTTAGATTGTGTTCGCGCGCGCCGACGACGATAATTTTGTCAAGAGCCATTACTGCCCCGCGAGGGCATCTCAATCGAAAGAGCCAAACAGTCATTATACCAACTGCCGCCGCGGGGCGAGCCGTTGGTGCGCCCGGACGTGAACATGTCCGCCTTTCACCTGCCGACAAGCGTCAGTTTGTGCTATAATGCGCCGCGCCGCTCGAAAGCCACAGGTCAAGCGACACGCCATTGTGGCAGCGGCAGAACCTGAGGTTTCCCGTGAAGGATCACATTCGACAGGCGGTGGAAGCACCTGTAAACAAAAATATCCCCGCCCTCAACCCCGGCGATTCAGTGGCGGTGCATGTGCGCATCCGCGAGGGCGGCAAGGAGCGCGTGCAGGAATTCAAAGGCACGGTCATCAAGACCCGTGGCGGCGGCAACGACGCCAGTTTCACTGTGCGGCGCATCGCCTCGCACGGCGTGGGCGTGGAGCGAACTTTCCTTTTGCGCTCACCGCGCATCGAGAAGGTCACGGTCATGCGCCGCGCGAAAATACGCCGTGCCAAACTTTATTACATGCGCGGACTAACCGGCAAGAAAGCACGCCTGAAAGAAAAGCGTACAGATTAACACGGGCATATACGGGGCGTGGAACCGGTCGGTTCCACGCCCGTTTTTCTTTTCTCGGAGCCAGACATAATGCCCCGTCCCCTGATTGGCATCACCATGTCGCGGCGAAAATCCAGCAGCGGCGAGAGAGACCTGTACGGCGTGCTGTATCCCTACGTCGAGGCCGTGTGCGGCCAGGGCGGGCTGCCGATGCTTATACCGCTCGGGCTGCAGATGGATGAGCTCCGTGATCTGTACGACCGTGCGGACGGCCTAGTACTTTCCGGCGGTGGCGACATACACCCAGAACAATACGGGGACACCCTCACAGAGCTTTGCACACGTATTGACCCAGAACGTGACGAGCTGGAGTTTGCGCTAGTGCGCTGGGCAGCGGCAGAGGGAAAGCCCATCCTGGCTATCTGTCGCGGCATCCAGAGCATGAACGTCGCGCTCGGTGGCACACTCTGGCGCGACCTCGCCACCGAGCTGCCGAACGCAGCCAAACACGATTGCTATCCCAACTACCCGCGGGACCAGCGCACGCACAGTCTGAGCGTGACGCCCGATTCACGATTGGCGCAGCTGCTGCAAGTGACCTCCGTGGAGGTGAACAGCCTGCACCACCAGGCCTG
>CAJWGI010000247.1 GCA_913031335.1 uncultured Anaerolineales bacterium
CACCGCCCATTTGCCCGCGAATCTCGCGGATGTTGTTCAGCCAGCGTTCGTTGAGATTGATGTCGATAAACGATGGCCCGGCGAAGGCATACGGCTGAGCGACCCGAAAGACGAGCAGTGAAAGCCCAGCGGCCAGCACTACGCGCCATGCGTAACCCGCGAGCCCTGTGCCTTTCGGGGCACGTGACCCGACCGCCAGCAGAATCAGCAGCGCCAGCGGCGCGGTATTGATGCGCGAGGCCGCCGCCGCACCCAACGCCACCCCAAAGAGCGCATAATTGAGCGGGCTATCGCTATGCATCGCACGCGCGGCAAAAAGCAGCCCGAGCGCGACAAACACGTTGGCGACCGAATCGACGGTGAAGAAATGTGCCTGCTGAATGAACACGACCGAGACCGCAGCCAGCGCGGCAGCCAGAAGGCCCACCCGACGGCTGTAGAGCCTCTTGCCAATAAAATAGAGCAGCAAGACAGAGAACGTGTCGGCAATTGCCGAAACCGCGCGCCCGACGAGATGTACCTGATCGTAGCCGGTACCTAACTCAAGAGATGACTCGAATCCCAAATCGGAAATTTGTAATCCGGAATCGGAAATCCATTGCGCCAGATAGCGCACCAGAAAGATGGGCGCAGTGCCATACACAAAGAAGTTGTAGCCCTGATTGTGGGGATTGAGCGTAGAATTGCCGCTGTCGAAGTATTCCGACCAACCACCCTCCACCGGCCGGATGCCGGTTACCACCATCGTCAAGAATCGCTCGTCAGGGTGCAGGTGCTGGAATTCGTCCCAGTTCAGCCCGACGAAACGCAGATAGGTGGCCGCGGCCACCACTACCAACAGCAAGCATATCCGCACCCCGCCCGCAACGTAGCCGCCCTCCGAGCCCGTACGCGCGGGCGGAGGCACTCGCTCAGTCATCTCGCGGCCGAGAATGCTCTACGCCGGTTAACATTGACACTCATTCAACGAAACGCCGGGCCACAATGAAAAGGTACGCGCCCCGCGCGGGGAGCGGCTCTTCGAAAAATCGCCGGAGCAGCCTTTCGGTTAACCACAGGTTAGCATCCGTAGGCACCAAAATCCAATGGCCGGTGAGCTTTCTCGAGACCACCGCCGGCAGCCCCAAATAATGTCCCCACTCCAGCGCGCGCATCGCCCGCTCCGAAAAATAATAGCGGCGCTGCTCAACTTCGAAACCGGCATGTTCGAGAAGCACACGCCACTCCTCTGGTGAATGGTAGTGTTCGTGGCGAGATATACGGTCAAACCAGCGCTCATATGCGCGCGCAACCGATCTCAGCCCCAGCCTGAACAGAGCGCGACGGACAGAGAGAAACTCACGAAAGTACTTGCTCGGCACGGTGAAAACAAAGGGCGCACCAGGGCGTAACACGCGGCTTGTCTCCCGCAGCGCACTCGCTAACCCGGGAATGTGCTCCAATACCGAGTTGCTAATCGCGCTCCCAAAAGACGCATCACCAAAGGGCAACCGCTCGCCTCCAGACTGCATGAGGCCGCGATAGACGCCGGCTCGCGTGCGGGCCGCTCGCACAGCATCAAAGTCCGCATCCACACCCACGGCCAGCGGAGCATCGAAAGCCGCCGAGGTGAAATGTCCGTCGCCACAGCCAAGGTCGAGAGTCGGTTCAGGCAGCTCGAGACCGGCGTAAAAGCGTGTTTCCACCGCGCGCAGCAACGCCCGAAATGCGGGAAGCTCGCGGAGATTGCGTCTGAAGACGTCAGCGGATTCTGGCATTGGCGCTAGTGCGACCATTCGGCAGCACCCAACGACGACACGATGACACCCTCCATTTCACCCCGTCACCATCCCTTCAATTCTTCAAACAGGTCTTCGTACCGCGCCGCCGTATGATCCGGCGAGAACTGCGCCACAATCGGGCCACGCGGCCCCTTGAATCGCCCCGGTTCGGCGAGCACCTTCATTATCCCCGCCGCCAGCGCATCCACGTCGCGGGGGGGTACGGTCAGCCCCATGCCGGTCATCTGCGTGGGCACACGCACACCCGGGAGCGCACTTGCCACCGTCGGCGTCCCGCACAGCGCCGCTTCAATCTGCACCAGCCCGAAACTCTCGGTGCTGTTGATGCTCGGGAGCACGTGAACGTCGCAATTGCTGAAAAAGTAGGCCATCTCATCGGGCTCCAGCGTACCCAGAAAAGTATAGCAACCCATGAAGCGCTGCAGTATGGGCGCAAGCCGCTGCCGGTAGCGCTCTTCTCCAATCACGTCCTCGACCGGCCCCGCGTGCATAACCTTCAAACGAGGGTGAACGGCAAGCACCGCCGGCAGCGCCTCGAGCAAAATTTCGATGCCCTTATCGGCTGCCAGCCTGCCCGCTACCCCTATCACCGGGGTCCCAGAATCCAGTCCGTGGCGCGTTGCCCAGTCCGCAGCGGCAGCAGGTTCTACTATCGGCATCTCCACGGGCGGAAGAATGTAACGCACTTTGGAAAGGTACGAAGCGAGTAGACGCGAATGGCGCGCGAAATCCTCGGTGTAAGCGCACAGCACGTCGCACAGCCACGCCGCGACATGATTGCTGGTATCAACCACTCGATTGACCACCGCGCTAAGCGGCGATGCGGGAAGAATCAGGTCAGAGTGATAGGTAAGAACGGTCGGTTTGCGCAGCAACCGTCCCCGGAGCGCAATTCCACTCGCATCCAGCTGCGGAAGGTGCACGCTGAGCGCATCGTGAGCAGCCACCAGTTTACTGGCGACAAGCCCGATCGTGGGCATCAGCACCCCTTTGCTCACCCGCGCCGCCACGGGCACGCGCACCACGCGCACTCCGTGCAGCTTCTCCCGGCGCGGCAGTCCACGGTCGTACTGCGAAGTCAGTACAGTCACCGTGTGACCCCGCATTACCAATGCGCGCGCCAACCGTTCCACGTAAATAGTCAGCCCGGAGACGTGCGGCCGATAATAAGTGAGCCCAAGCAATATTCTCACGCAGCTTCGCCCTGTTGATTACGCAGTCTCTGCAT
>CAJWGI010000248.1 GCA_913031335.1 uncultured Anaerolineales bacterium
CAGTTGCGACCGAACCCGAATCTCATGGCCGCCCTGCCGCTGCGCTGGTATAATCTCTCACGCCGTCCCGGCGCACAATGCGCACCGGAAGCCCGAAAGAACCATGCTGAAGATTGAAAAAATGACCCTCGGACCGGTGGTCACCAATTGCTTCGTCATCGCTGATGACGATTGTGACGATTGTGTGGTCATCGATCCGGCCTGGGATGCTACCGAAATTCTCGGACGCGTTTCCGCGCGCGGATGGCAGCCGCGCGCCATCTGGCTCACCCACGCCCACTTCGACCATTTTGGCGGCGTGGCCGGCATCATGCAGCAACATCCCGGCCTGCCGCTCGGGCTTCATCGCCTTGACCTTCCCATGTATCGGGTCGGCGGGGGCGCGCAGGCCTGGGGTATACCAGTGGATTGCAGCCATGAACCCACCCTGTGGTGGGAGCAGACCGAAAGCGTGCGACTCGGCCGCTTTCAATTCAGTGTTATGTTCGTGCCGGGGCATTCCCCGGGACATGTCGCTTTTTATCATGCGGAAAGCGACAGCCTTTTTGGCGGCGATGTGCTCTTCCAACAAGGCATTGGGCGCACCGACCTTCCCGGCGGCGATCATGCCGAATTACTCAGCAGCATCCGCACCCATTTCCTACCGCTTCCCGAAGACACAATGGTCTACTGCGGCCACGGAGACGACACCACCATCGGGGTGGAGAAACGCGCCAATCCGTTTCTGGTGTGATCACGGCAGCGGCTGAAACCCTGCCGGCAGCTGCTCGGGCCCGCGGGCCTGCAGCCATGCCAACCAATCTCGCAATTGGCCGTCCGGTTCAGCGAAAGTGAACGCGTAAACCGGCACACTGAAGCCGCCCTCGTCCGCCACGGCCAGCAGCTTGACCTCGGCGCCGGCCAGCGCTTGCCACCCGTATCCAATCGCCCCAGTTTCGCCGGCCACATATTCCAGCATCAAATCATCGCCCGCCAGCACAAGCGCGCCCGGAGATGGAGGCATCCCGCCCAGAGCCAACGCGTCGAAGAGGGCGCGCGCCGCTGCGCCTTGCTCCCGGCTGGCGACTTTGATCCGTCCGGACGAACCACTCAACTCACCCCAATCAGTGACTGCGCCGGTGAACACGGCGCGCAGCTGCTGCAGCGACAGCGCTTCAATTGGAATCTGCGGATGCCCTATTATGCGCAGCGAGGTCAACGCCAGCGGAGTCGCAACCAGCGTGCTCTCATTCGGACGGTAAAGCGCCACTCCGGCCTCCACTCCGCCGGATTGCACTGCCTTGAGCAACCGTCGATTGGAAGAGTACGGCGTAATCGCGATCTGCCCGCCACTTGGAGAGCCGGAAATCAGTTCTTGAACCAGACCGTGAGTGGCCGGGGCCACACCCACCTGCAGCGCGGGAGCGGGCGCAGCAGTAGCAGTGGCGACAGGCGCCGGGCTGCAGCCGAGCAGCAAACCCGCCACGCCGACCAGCGCACAATACCACGCGAAACGGCGCAGCGAGTGCCGCTGCAGATATGACAGCAGCCAGTGAATAGAGAGCAACCCGACCAGCAAGGCGGCGATAAAACCGGCCAGAATTGCAGGCGCATAGAGCCAGAGTGCACCCTGCGCCAGCAGGTCGCGGCCGGCCACTGCCCCGGCCCCGAGCATCACCGGCACCGCCATCAGAAAGCTGAAGCGCGCCGCCGACCGGCGCTCAAGCCTGAGCATCACTCCGCCCGCGATAGTTGCGCCGGAACGCGATATCCCGGGCAGAATGGCCAGCGCCTGAAAGCACCCGACAAGAAAGGCGTCGAGCCAGCCCACAGCGCTCAAACCTTTTCGGCCCGTGGAACGCACCCGCTCGGCGAGAAGCAACAAAAACGCCGTCGCCAGCAGCAGCGCGGAAACCCCACGCGGGTTGTGAAACCACTGCTCAAAAAAGCCCTTAAACAGCAGCCCGGCAAGTGCGGCGGGGAGGGTTGCCAGCAGCAGCAGCCATCCCAGGCGCGCGTTCTTGCTCTCAAATGGCGTCCGCCGCCAGAGTCCGCGCAGCATCGCCGCAATGATGGCTTGAATCTCACCCCAAAAATAGACCGCCACAGCCAGAATCGTCCCAAGCTGCACGAGCACGTCGAAAGCGAAGGCCAGCTGCGGGTCAAAGGACCAGCCCAGCCAGTGCGGCAGCAGCACCAGATGCGCCGAGCTGGAAATGGGCAGAAACTCGGTCACTCCCTGCACAATGCCGAGCAGCACAGCCTGTAAAACAGTCATGCGCCCCAATTGTGCCTGAATCCGCGCTGCCACGCGTTGAATTCGCCCTTCAGAATCGCGGCACGCATCTCCGCCATAAGTCCGTGAAGCAGCTGCAGGTTGTGCATGGTGAGCAATGTCGCGCCCAGAATCTCGCGCGCCATGCAAAGATGGCGGATATAGGCACGGCTGAAGTTGGCGCAGCAATAGCAGCTGCAGCCGGGCTCTACCGGCTGTTGGTCAACTGCGTAGGCGGCCTGCTTCATGTTAAGCTGCCCGGCGCGTGTCATGGCGGCCGCGTTGCGGGCCAACCGCGTGGGAAGCACACAATCGAGCATGTCCACACCCCGCGCCACCGCCTGCACTAAATCAGCGGGGGAGCCGACGCCCATCAGGTAGCGCGGTTTTGCGGCCGGAAGAATATCCGTCACCAGCTCGGTCATCGCCCGAAGCTCATCTTTGGATTCGCCCACCGAAAGGCCACCAATAGCATTGCCGGGCAAATCCAGCGCAGAAATGAAACGGGCTGAGTCAGCGCGCAGGTCCGAAAAAACGCCGCCCTGCACAATCCCGAAAAGCGCCTGGTTCGTGCGCGTGTGCGCCGCCTTGCAGCGCTCGGCCCAGGCATGCGTGCGCGCCATGGCGTTTTCGTTTGTCGCGCGGTCATAGGGTTCCGGACACTGGTCGAAAGCCATGATGATGTCCGCGCCCAGCTGGTGTTGGATTTCCATCGCGTGCTCTGGCGTGAAGCGATGCGTGGAACCATC
>CAJWGI010000249.1 GCA_913031335.1 uncultured Anaerolineales bacterium
CGTGCTTTTGCGGCGGTCGGCCATTGCGTGGTACCCTCCGGAGAAGACGCCGACCTGGTGGTCTTCAACAGCTGCACGGTAACGCACCGCGCTGCTGCGGATTCCCGTCGGGCTATCCGAAAATTGCGGCGCAAGCACGCACGCGCGGCGCTGGTGGTGACGGGGTGTTACGCGCATCTGTCCGCCCGCGCAGCGCGGGCACTAGGCGCGGATCTGGTGGTCGGAAACCAAAAGAAGGAAGCGCTGCCGCAGATATTGCTCGAGGCCGGGCTGCTGGCTCCAAAGGAACCGATGCCTACCGATGTCGTTCCGATGGCGGGGGCTTCGGGGCGCACGCGCGCATTCCTTAAAGTGCAGGATGGTTGTGACAACCGCTGCGCATTCTGCATAGTTACGCTGGCGCGCGGCCGCGCACTCAGTCGCGCTCAACGCAGCGTTATCGCCGATATCAACGGGCTGATGGGGTTGGGATACCGCGAGGTAGTGCTGTGTGGAGTGCATCTGGGCGCGTACGGCCACGACCGGGGTGATGCGGCCGGGTTGGAGAAGTTGTTGGCTTCCGTGCTGGTTGAAACAGACATCGAACGGCTGCGCCTGTCCTCACTGGAGCCATGGGACCTGCATCCTCGTTTCTTCCGGCTGTGGCGGAACGAACGCCTGCTGCCGCACCTGCACCTGCCGCTGCAGAGCGGTTGCAATTGCACGCTGCGGCGCATGGGTCGCAGCAACACACGCGCCAGTTTTCGAGAGCTGCTGCAGGCTGCCCGATCGGCGATTTCCGATCTTGCGGTCAGCACCGACATGATGGTGGGTTTTCCGGGCGAGAGCGCCGCGGAATTCCAACAGTCGCTTGAATTCGCCGAGAGCATGGCATTCGCGCGTATGCATATCTTCCGCTATTCGCGCCGAGCGGGCACTCCGGCTGCCGACATGCCCGCGCAGGTGCCGGCGTCCGTGGCTAAGCAGCGCAGCCGCCGCATGCATTCCCTCGACGCGCGCATGCAGACACAGTTCCGGCGTCGGTTCGTTGGTCGTAAAATGGATGTGCTCTGGGAGCGCGCGCAGGCGCACGGGGATGGTGTGCGTTGGAGCGGCCTGACGCCCAATTATCTGAGGGTAGTGACGGACACGGACGATGCGGTGAATCTGCACAACGTTGTGACCGAGACGGCGATGTTAGCCGCGGTTGAGGAAGGGTTGCTGGGCGAGGTGCAGCCCCGGGCCGCTCCAGTGGAATCCACGCTCGGGTCAGCGCTGCAGCACCCCCACCAGATGTACCCCCAGCCCGCCGGGCAATAGATCATCGAGCGCGATCAGGGCGCGAAACAGAATCTCGCTGAAAGCGGCGTAAGTGGGGTCGCGCACCGCCTCCAGAGAGAGCAGCTGCAGCCCGCTTTCTCGTGCCAACTGTCGCAGTTTTCGGGGCGTGTTCGCGCGGTAATGTGCCGGAAATGTGTCCGCCGGGCTGCGCCCGTACAGGCGCGGAACCAGCGTGCGCTGCAGCGCGGGCAGCGAGCCGCTCAAGCGATTGGCCAGCGTGATGGGGTTGAGCCCGTTGGGGGTGAGGAAGATGAAATGCCCGCCGGGCGTGAGCATGCGCCGTATCTCCCGCAATGTGGAAAGAGGGGTGTGAATGTGCTCCAGCAGCCATGCCGCGGTGATGAGCGGGAATGCGCCTGCGGGGAAGGGCAGGCATTCGGCTTGCCCGGCGCACACGCGTACGCGCGCGTCTCGATAGTTGGATAACGAGCGCCAGTGCGCGTCTATTCCGAATATCCCCGAAATCTGGTTCGTCAGTTTCTCCGGCAGGCCGCCGCGACCACAACCGATGTCGAGCACGCGCATCCCGGCGCGCATGCGCTGACGCACGGCTGCCTCGTACACCTCGCCACTGGGCTGCCATCCCGGGCACAGCTGCCGGTAGCGCTCGCGCAATTGGTTCTGACGGTTTAGAGGCAGCATAATCTGCCCTGCAGGTGTGTCAGTCGTTGGGGGCGAAAAACAGCTCGCGCCACACCTGCCAGTTTGGCGTGTGCGGCGGGGGCACCGCGGCGTATGCCAGCGCAGTCTGCGGGCCGGTTCTGACAGCGGGAGTGATGACAACAATGTGCGTTTCCCCGGCAAGGCCGTACTTAAGGTCCCTGCGCAGTGCACGCACGACGAACGCATCCGAGGAGACGTATGCCTGAGTGAGTTTTAAGCCTGCCTGCTCCTGGTGCAGCGCGGTGACGGTGGCGACAAGCTGGCTTTCGTGGGCACGGATGGCCTGGCCGCGTTCCATCATGCGGCTGAAACTGGAGAGAAACCAGATGCCGACTGCCAAACCGAACATAATCAGCACCTGAGGGAGTGTTATTCTGAGTCCGCTGCGTCGCTGCGTTGCCGCTCTCATTAAGCTTCGTTGACCAACATCTTAGCCGGGGACTCTGTCAGGCGCGTCAGTTTTGGCCTGCGGCGTATGAATGCCGAAGGTGGGATTTGAACCCACACGACCGGATGGTCACTACGCCCTGAACGTAGCGCGTCTGCCAGTTCCGCCACTTCGGCCAGTCGCCCGTATTCTACTGAGTTTCATTGAGATGTCAACGCGAATGTTGCAAGAGCTATGCCCATAACCGCGCCGCTGGCAGCTCCGCGTGGTGCTATAATCGCGTCCCACGGTGCCAGAATGTTGATTCTGAAGGAAGCCATTGCGCTGGTCAGCGCGCCGCCCGGAAGTTTCGTTTACCACATAATCGGCTTGTTTGCTCTGGAAGCGGCACTGGCCATGGCGCTCGGGCAGCACCGGCGTGATTCTGATTCCGGGGCGGGGCGCCTGGCGCTGGCGGCCGGGTTGGCGTTGATGCTGCGCCTTTTGTTGGCGCTGCTGGCAGGTCTGGGCGCGGCCGGCGTGGTAAGCGATGACACGCTACTGCCGCCTCTGGACCGCGCCGTGAGTCTCACTACCCTACTGCTGCTGGGGTGGGCGTTACTTTCCCGTCCGGGGGAGA
>CAJWGI010000250.1 GCA_913031335.1 uncultured Anaerolineales bacterium
CCCCACGCCGACGAACACCACGCGCTTTCCCACCAGCGCCCGCGCCGCGCAGGCAATCATCAACTCCGCAGCGGTGTAGTCAATCATATCGCCAAATCACTGCCCGGAGCACGGGCGGAAGGCGATAGCGCTTTTTGCTGCAACGCTGTGCCTTTCGCGCTCTTTACGCCTGAGCATACGCGCCGTAGTTCACCGGCTGTGCCAGCGCCTCTCCGGGGGCCAAACGTTCCCAGATATCGGGCCGCTCGCTTTCCAGTTTTAGTAGATAAGCCTCCCAGTCATCAACGCCATGAACCCAATCCCTCAGCCACGCCTGCGTGGCGTCTTCGTCGCGGGAGATTGCGTCCCACTGCAGGTAGAACTGATTGTCGCGATCGTAATATCCCTGCGCATACGATGGGTGCGCACCGTAGGGCTGCTGCACCAGCACATCCACCAATAGGCCCGGAAACACTGTGCGGTTGGGGTCGCTGCGAATGACAGCGGAATCCACGATTTCCTCCACCACCACAATCACGCGCTCAGCCGCAAAGGCGACCTCCTTTTGCGTGCCCAGCAGCCCCCACATCTGCGTGTTGCCGGCGGCGTCAGCGCGCTGGGCGTGCAGGATAGCCACATCCGGATTCAGCGGCGGAACCACCGCGACAGAATCAACGTGGGTAAATTCGCTCGCCACACCATCGTATGGGTTGGGTACGAACTTTATGCGCGGGTTCACCTTGGGCTGATCGGTGCCGCTATAGCTTCGCACTGGAAAAAAAGGCAACCGCGCCGCGCCGGCCATGTAACGCCCCACCATTCCAAAGTGAGAGTATTCCTCAAGTTCCAACGCGCGCGGAACGCCGCGCTCGACCGCGCGGCGCACGCAATGCAGAGAGCCCACGCCCGGATTACCGAGATAGCTGAACACCAGCTTGCGCGCGCAACCGGCCGCAATCATCTGTTCATACACCAGATCGGGGGTCATGCGGCAGAGGGTGAGCTCGCGCCGCCCCTGACGGATAATCTCGTGCGCCGCCGCAAAACAGATGCACGCAGTGAAGCCCTCGATGACCACGCAGTCGCCATCGTGCACGTGCGCGCTGATGGCGGTGCGCATGTCAGTGATTTTGGTCGTCATTGGCAATCCACTCCACAATAGTAGAGACCCCCTGACCCACGCCCACGCACAGCGTCGCCAGCCCGTAATAGGGTCGCTTCTGGTCAGCAGCGCGGCGCTTCATCTCGTGCAACAGCGTCACCAGAATGCGCGCCCCGGAGCAGCCGGTCGGGTGCCCGAGCGCCACCGCGCCGCCGTTCACGTTAGTGATTTCAGGGCGCATGCCCAGCTTGCGCATCACCCCGATGGACTGAGCGGCGAAGGCCTCGTTCAGTTCAATCAAGCCGATATCAGAGAGCGATAGTTGCAGCCGCTTGAGCAGCTTCTCGGTGGCCGGGATGGGACCGTAGCCCATTACGCCGGGATCGACGCCGGCCACGGCGGACCCGAGCCAGCGCGCCATCGGCTGCAAGCTGAGCTCACGCGCCCGCTCCGCGCTCATAAGCAGCAGCGCTGCCGCGCCATCATTGATGCCGCTCGAATTCCCCGCTGTGACTGTACCGCCCTTGCGGAATGCGGGGCGCAGCCGCGCCAGCTGCTCCATGCTGCTATCGAGCACGTAGGCACCATTCTCGCGGCGGTAACGCGGGTGTTCGTCGGTATCCACAGTCACCGCATCGCCTTTGCGCTGCGGCACGGAAATCGGCGCTATTTCGTCCGCGAACCTGCCGGAGTTGATGGCCGCGACCGCGCGCCGGTGACTCTCCAGCGCAAAGGCATCCTGCTCCGCGCGCGTGATGCCCATCTCCTCAGCGATGTTCTCCGCCGTCTCGCCGAGGCTGATTATGGGGTACAGTACATCCAGCTTCGGATTCGGATAACGCCAGCCGACGGTGGTGTCGTAGATTTTCGGGTGGCCCACGGGATGCCTGCGGCCCGGCTTGGGCAGCGACCACGGGGCGCGGCTCATGCTCTCCACGCCCGCGCCGATGAACACATCCGCCTCGCCGACCAGTATCGCCTTGGCCGCCTGATTGACCGCCTCAAGTGCAGAGGAGCAATTTCGGTTCACCGTCACCCCGCCCACTTCCTTCGGGAAGCCGGCCAGCAGCAGCGCCATGCGCGCCACATCGCGGTTGTCCTCCCCGGCCTGATTGCCACAGCCAGCGTACACGTCCTCCACCAGCGCCGGGTCAATGCCAGCGCGCTCAATCAGCGCATTAAGAGTCTCGGCCAGCAGGTCGTCGGGGCGCACGGCTGCCAGCGCGCCACCCAGTTTCCCGACCGGGCTGCGCACAGCGGCGACGATGACCGCCTCGCGCTGGCTCACGCTGCTCGCTCCAACGAGCCGATAAAATCGGCGAAGCGATGCACCACCGCGCGCGTTTCGGGATGGTGCTGTTGCATAAACCGCTCCGGGTCGGGGTCATCCGCGAAAGCCGCCGGCAGCGCGGCTGCCTGCTCATCGGTGCCCACATCGAGATAACTGCTGGAGAGCCGCAGCGTGAGTTCTCCGGAGTCATCACCAAAGGCGCTGCCCGGCAAGACAGCAATCTGGTAATCCTCCAGCAGCAGATGAGCCAGCTCTGCGGAGGTGCGCACCCCGCGCTCGCCCAGCGCCGCCTTCCAGCGCGCGAAGGACGGGTAGAGGTAGAAGCCCCCCTGCGGCTCCGGCATCGAAACGCCAAACTCCGCCAGAGCATCGTACAGATAGCGGGTGCGCGCCGCGTGCATGCGCGTGCAATCTTGAATGTATCTCTCTATTTCGGCAGCGCCGCTGTAAGCCACCATGGCCGCATGTTGTATCGGGGCGGCCACGCACGACCAGATCGCGCCTGCCAGATTGTGCAGCGCATCGGCCAAAGCCCGGCCGGGCGCTCCCGGCGGAAGAATGGCCACCCCGAAACGCCAGCCGCCCAGCGAAAGATGTTTGCTCGGGCCGC
>CAJWGI010000251.1 GCA_913031335.1 uncultured Anaerolineales bacterium
GCTTACCACCAAGCTACCGGTATCTGCCAGACCCGCCAAGGCACCGGTAAGACCGATGGGAACGTCGGATAACGCCAGGTGAGTCTCCCGGCGATCAGCAGGCTCGTTTGGGATGGTACTGTCCTGACGCTGGAACCCCCGTTGGGCAAGCTCGTTGTTGAGACCCTGGATAGGGAGAAATTCATCTCTCCAGCCGATAAACCGCGTAGCCTGATGTTGCGCGAGAATATCGCGCACGCGCTGGCAGCCGGCTGCATGCGAAGTGACCTGATGCACTTCGCTTTTTACCGCGAGTGCCCGCTCGGTAAACTGGGCCGCCAAATCATGAGGGTCAAAGGATGAAAACGATTGAACAGGCGGTGCCTGCGATTGCGCCACCGGCAAATAATTGCCTTGCAGGCTATGACGAACATTAGATAAAAAATCCCGCCGGTTCATAATGGATGCTCCGTGGTTTTTCGCTCTGTCCACAATTGGCGGAATGACTTCTTCGCCAGCGCGTGAAAAGCGCGGTGATCCGTCCAGCCGTTCAGGGGCGGTGGGAGAGTATTCAACCAGCCTTTCTTGGCAAGCAGGCGAGTGGCAACGCTTCCAATGCGCATCCCCAGCCGGAAAAGCCCTGGACGTTGTGCAATGGTACCGTAAATTCTCATCCCTGTCTTCAGCCATGCCGGGGAGTGGTCGGCCCGGCTGCTAGCATCTCTCAACTGAAGCAGCAGGCGGGGAATATCAATCCGCACCGGGCAAATATCCTTGCAGGCGCCGCACAATGTGCTCGCGTGGGGCAACTGGTGCCATTGGTCCAGACCCATTAACGCGGGAGTCACAACCGATCCCAACGGACCCGGATATACGCTGCCATAGGCGTGGCCGCCGATAGACCGATAGACCGGACAGATGTTCATGCAGGCTCCGCAGCGAATGCAATATAGTATCTCGGCCACTTCCGTCGCCAAAGCGTCGCTGCGGCCATTGTCCAAGATAACCACGTGCAATTCCTCAGGACCATCTGGTTCGCCGGGGCGACGAGGTCCCGTGATAAGGTTGTTATACACGGTGAGCCCCTGACCGGTGGCGCTAATCTCCAGGACTGGCAGCATTGTTGCTAAGTCGGCCAATGTCGGTACCAGCCGCTCCATCCCCATCAAGGCTACATGAATACGCGGTGTGGTGGTGCAAAAACGCCCATTGCCTTCGTTCGTCACCAGACTGAGCGTGCCCGATTCGGCTACGCCGAAATTGACCCCGCTGATGCCCATGTCGGCGCTCAGGAAGATGTCGCGCAGGTGTGCGCGGGCGATGTCGTTGAGCGCAAAGGGGTCATCGGTGTAAGGTGTGTTTAGCTTTTCTTGGAAAAGTTCTCCCACCTGGGCGCGAGTCTTGTGCAATACCGGGGCGATGATGTGGGAGGGTTTCTCACCGGCGAGCTGAATGATGAATTCGCCCAGGTCACTTTCAACCACTTGCACACCCGCGGCCTCCAGAGCATGATTGAGTTCGATCTCCTCAGTGACCATCGACTTTGATTTGACCACCTGTCGCACGTCTCCAGCGCCCGCCAGTTTCACAACATAATCGTTGGCATCAGCGGCGTTCTGCGCCCAAAAGACGCATCCGCCATTCGCTTCGACGTTGTCGGCAAATTCGGCCAGAAAGACATCCAGTTTGCTCAAGGTGTGTGCGCGAATCAGGCGCGCGCGATCGCGCAGTGCATCCATTTGGGGAAAATTGGCCACCGCCTGCGCTCGGTTAGCAGTAAATTTGCGCGCCCCGCGCCCGACTGCTTGATGAGCGGCCGGGTTAGCGAGCGCATCGGAGACACGTTCGTGGAAAGTAAGGTTAGCCATGTTCATTCAGAACTTCGGCGATGTGCTTGACTGCGATCTGGCTGCCCCTTCGCTGCAGCCCTCCTGCCATGTGCATCAGGCAGCTGACATCGCTGCCCACCAGTATGTCCGCACCGCTAGCTATCAGGTGATCAAGCTTACGTTCCAGCATCGCCCCGGAAATGGCGCTCATCTTGACGGAAAACAACCCACCGAAACCGCAGCACTCTTCGGCACATGGCAATTCAACCTGCTCCAGACCATCGACGTGTGCCAGCAAGGTCTGTGGCTGCTCACAGAGGTTCAGGCCTCGCAGCCCGTGGCAGGAGGGATGGTAAGCGGCTCGTCCGCGACAACTCGCGCCCGCATCACTTAACCCTAGCTCATCCACTAGAAATTGCGTAAATTCGTACGTGCGCACAGCTACATGCTTTGCTTTCGACACGTATTCCATGTCGTCTCTCAGGAGTTCAGGGTAGCGGTGGGCGATCATGTCAGCGCATGACCCGGATGGCACCACGATGGGGCCGGCGGTCATGCTGAAAACATCAAGAGTGTGCCGCGCCATAGCGCGGGCATCGTTCCAAAAACCGCCGTTGAAAGCAGGTTGGCCGCAGCACGTCTGATCACATGAGAATTCAACTGCGATACCCTGTGCTTCCAGGATCTCAACCACGGCTGTTCCGACAGCAGGGTAAAAGGCATCAACCATGCATGTGACCAATAGCTGGACACGCGCTGGCGCCGTTGAATTCAAGCTAGGAATGGGCATATCTGCGGCAGAGAAAACCCCCCGTGGTCTTTGCATCGCTTCAAAAAGCCACCGATAGATTCAGAGAGAAAGCAGGCACAGGATCAGGCAGGAAGCCGCCAATTAGCCAAAGTAACACGAAGGAGCCATAGAATAACGCCATTAGGACAAGGGCACCGCGTCGCCACAGTGAGGGGCGGATTTCTGGAGGGAGCAACGTGGTGTTGACGTGCAAGATCTGTAGAGAACTGATGACGAACACCAATCCGGCCATGTTCGCGCCAAGTTGCAGCAGAACAATGGGCTGTGTCAGACGCAAAGCAACCACCCCCCACACGACCGTCAACATGAGAATGCCATAATAAAGGGCGCGCGCGTCGCCACCACGCCACTCCCGAATGC
>CAJWGI010000252.1 GCA_913031335.1 uncultured Anaerolineales bacterium
GCGCAACCTTCCTGTGATGCATTGGAGTCGGCTGTGATGAGCGGAATGCCTGCATCGCTGATCTCGCTTGCACAGGCTGGTGCTACGGGGCCGGCAACACTGGCTGGCACAATTGCACAAGCCATGGCAGAAACATTGGCTGGTCTGGTATTTGCGTTTTTGATCGACTCGCAATGCCGAATTGACCTCGGCACCTGGACAGTCGTCTCCGACTTACGAACGGGCGCCATGAGCGCTGGAAGCCCGGAGCTTGCCCTGATGGTGGCTGGTAGCGCCCAGATGGCGGGCTTCTACGATCTGCCTGGCAGTGTGGCTGCCGGCATGTCTGATTCCAAACTACCTGACGCTCAGGCGGGTGCGGAAAAAGGGTACACCTTGGCACTAGCCGCCCAGGCCGGTTCTACGCTTATTCACGAAAGCGCTGGGATGCACGCCAGTCTGCTAGGCACGGCGTTCGAAAGCTATGTAATTGACAATGATACACTCGGGGCGGTGCTGCGCACGGTGCGCGGGATCGAAGTTAACGACAAGACACTTGCGTTCGAGGTCATTCGGGACGTGGCCACAGGGGATGGTCATTTTCTGGGTCAGGAGCAAACCATCGAACGAATGGAAACCGATTACGTCTATCCACGATTAGGCGACCGCAGCAGTCTAGAGGAATGGGAGGAGCGGGGTTCAAAAGACATATGGCAAATGGCGAGGGCACGTGTCAAAGAAATACTCCACGAACATTACCCGAACCACGTTGATTCGGAAGCGGACAAACATATCCGTAACAAGTTCAATATACTACTGCCGAGCTCGGAGATGCAGCCTGGTAACGCTCGTTGGTGACAACTAGGGTGGCAACAGCGCAAACGAAAACCCCAAGGACGACGCTAAAGTGAGAGGAGGACCGCAATGCAATCACACGCAAGAGTTGTCGTAATCGGTGGCGGCATAATGGGGGTCGGGTTGCTTTACCATCTGGCCGAGGAGGGATGGGAGGATTGTATTCTGGTTGAAAAAGGTGAACTCTCCTCTGGATCCACATGGCACGCAGCCGGACAGTGCCCCAGCTTCATCGCCGACTACAACATGGCGAAGATTCACCACTACAGCAACACCTTGTACCCGAAACTAGAGGAAATGACTGGGCAGGACCCCGGATGGCACGGATGCGGCGGCATCCGCCTCGCCCTGACAGCGGAGGAACTGGATTACTTTCGACTGGTGGAGGGCATCTCCGCCAACATCGGCTTTCGGATGCAAATCATCAGCCCGGATGAAATCCGGCGCATTAACCCGTTTGTGGATACCACCGGCGTGCTGGCCGGGGCGTGGACTCTGGACGACGGACACGTGGACCCCTCTGGCTGTTGCAACGCGATGGCGATTGCCGCCGGTAACATGGGCGCCACCGTGGTTCGTCACAACCGCGTGACCGGCGTCAACCAGCTGCCCAGCGGTGAATGGCAGATTCTCACCGAAAAGGGCAACATCGTCTGTGAACATGTGGTCAATGCCGGCGGTTGCTACGCCGACCGGGTGGGAGCATGGGCCGGCGTTCACGTGCCCCTCACAAACATGAAGCACCAGTACATCGTCACCGACCCCATCCCCGAGTTCATCGAGCGCGATGAAGAGATGATGGTAATGCGCGACCCGTACTGCTCGGCATACTACCGGCAGGAGCAAGAATCGGGGTTGATTGGGATATACGAACGCAGCGATACGCGCGAAGCGTGGGCCGGTTCCGAGCAGGACTGGGATGCAGAGAACGAGTTGTTCGCGCCCGAGTTCGACCCCATCGCGCCCTGGGTTGAGCGCGTGATGGAGCGCATGGAGATTTTCCGGGACGCCCGCGAGCGCCGCATAGTACATGGCGCGATTTCGCACACCCCCGACGGAAACCCGCTGCTCGGTCCGGCTGCCGGGCCACACAACTTCTGGCTGTGTTGTGGCGCAAGCATCGGCATTGCGCAAGGCGCGGGAGCGGGAAAATACCTTGCCCAGTGGATAGTGCATGGCGCTGCCGATATCAACATGAACGGCGTTGATCCGCGCCGGTTCGGCAATTATGCCGATAAGGCGTATACCAACGCCAAGTCTCACCAGGATTACCAGCACATGTACGCGCTGCACTTGCCGGGCGAAGAGCGCCCTGCCGGGCGGCCGGCGCGTGTCACCCCATTGCACGCAGCGCTCAACGAAAGAGGCTGTGTTCACACCGAAGCGTTCGGTTGGGAACGCCCGAAGTGGTTCTCGCTGGATGGGCGCGCAGAGGAATGTGGCTTCCGCCGAAACAACCTGTATGAGACGGTGGCAGCCGAATGTCGCGCGGTGCGCGAGCGGGTGGGCGTACTCGATTTGTCCAGCTTCGCCAAATACGACGTCGCCGGCACGGGTGCGGAGCGCTATCTCAACCGCGTGTTCGCGAACCGGGTGGCGCGCCGCGACGGCGGCATTGTGCTGGCGCACATGCTTAACCACAACGCGCGCATGCAAAACGAATCCACCATCACGCGCCTTTCCGCGGAGCGGTTTTACCTGCTCTCCGGCGCGGCCTGCGAAAGTCGCGATTATGACCTGCTCTCTCTCTCACGGTTACCCACCGAGCAAGTGGAGATTACGAACGTGAGCGACGATTATGGTGTGCTCGTGCTGGCCGGGCCGCTATCCCGTGACGTGCTCGCCAAACTCACCACGGCCAATTTGAGTAATACCAGTTTCCGCTGGTTGACCGGTAAGGAGATTGATGTCGCCGGGGTCGCGCTGCGCGCCCTGCGCGTGAACTACGTGGGCGAATTGGGCTGGGAGCTGCACGCGCCGATGGGGCAGCTCGAAAGGACATATGATGCCGTCTGCTCTGCGGGCGAGGAGTTCGGCATCGCCGATTTCGGGGTTTACGCTGTCAACAGCCTGCGCATGGAAAAAGCCTACCGCGGATGGGGCGCGGAACTGACGAACGAAATCACCA
>CAJWGI010000253.1 GCA_913031335.1 uncultured Anaerolineales bacterium
CTGGAATCTGCACCCCGGATCTGGGCGGCACGGCGACCACCACGGAAATGCTCGCCGCGCTGCGGGAGAGATTGCTATGAACGCCGAGAGATTGCTCACCGGCCTGCTGAAACTCTACAACCCCACCGGTTCGGAAGCCGAGGCCGTGCGCTATCTGACTGAGCAGATGAGCAGAGCCGGCCTTGATTCTGAGATTGACGCGGTCGGCAGCGCCGTCGGGCGCATTGGTTCGGGCGATCGGCGCGTGCTGCTGCTGGGGCACATAGACACCGCCCCGGGTGAAATCCTAGTGCGCAAACAGGGCGATCTGCTTTTTGGCCGTGGCGCAGTCGATGCCAAGGGTCCGCTCGCGGCGTTCGTCGCGGCGGCAGCTCTCGGGCCCCTTCCGGGGCTGCACGTCACTGTTGTCGGCGCGGTTCACGAGGAGGGTGATTCCGTAGGCGCGACCCATCTGCGTGACCACTTCCCGGCGCCTGATGCCCTCATCATCGGCGAGCCCAGTGGATGGGAGCGGGTGACGCTTGGTTACAAAGGCTGGGTCACATACACGCTCACGGCGGAGACCGACACGGCTCACCCGGCAAGCAACAAGGCCAACGCATGTGAGATCGTAATCGCCGCGTGGGATGCGCTCGTGAGGTGGGCACGCGATTTCAATGCGGGTCGCTCGCGGGCATTCGAGCAGCTCACCCCCACATTGCGCGCGATGCAATCCGAGGGTGATGGTCTTCGCGAGCGCGCGCAGTTGCGAGTGACCTTCCGGCTGCCGGAGGGCTTGGCGGCGCCAGAGATACACTCAAAGGTGCGCCAGCTGATTGGCCCGGGCATTGAGATTGAAACGCTGCCCGCAGCCGTGCCGGCTTTTCGCGCCCCAAAAAACACCGCGCTCGTGCGCGCCGCGCTTGCCGCAATCCGCGCCGAGGGTGGTACGCCGCGTTTCGTGGTAAAAACCGGCACTTCCGATATGAACATGGTCGCGCCAGCCTGGGGTTGCCCGACTATTGCCTATGGCCCGGGGGATTCCAGTCTCGACCACACGCCGAAAGAGCATATTTCACTGGCAGAGTTTCAGCGCAGTATCACGGTACTACGGGGTATTCTGGAGCGTCTCAGCAGCGCAGGCGCATAGCCGTGGCGGAAAGTGGCCGTCGCGTGTGCCGCACTCATGCTTTGTCGGCGGTTTCACGCAGGCGCTTGTAATCCACAAAGCGGTACCCCACTCCTCGCTCGGTGAGAATGTATTGCGGGTCGCGCGGGTCTTTCTCCAATTTTTCTCGCAGGTAGTTGACGTACAGGCGAAGATAGTGGGTTTCGGTCTGGTACTCGTAACCCCACACTTTGGCCAGCAATTGATCGTGCGGCACCACCCAACCGGCGTTCTGCACCAGATGGTAGAGCAGGCGATATTCCGTCGGCCGTATTTTCACCGGTTCGCCCTCCACGAACACCTCGTGGCGGTCGAAATCGATGCGCAGGCGCTCATCCACTTCGATCGGTTCTCCACCCGTGCCCTCCGGCGGCTCCACGCGGCGCAGCACCGCGCGCACCCGGCTAACCAGTTCGCGCGGGCTAAACGGCTTGGTGACATAATCATCCGCGCCCAGCTCCAGCCCACGCACGCGGTCATCTTCATCCCCGCGCGCGGTCAGCATGATTACCGGCACATTCGATGTTTCGCGCAGCAGCCCCAGCGTCTCGAAGCCATCCATCTTTGGCATCATCACATCAAGAATCACCAGGTCCGGCATCACTTTACGCACCTGGTTCAGCGCATCCTTGCCGTCATAAGCCTCGTGCACCGAGAAGCCTTCCAGATCAAGATTCATGCGGATGAAGCGGATCATGCGTTGCTCGTCATCCACTACCAGAATGCGGCGGCCCGGGCGAGATGGTTCAGAGTTGGACATTGGAATTGTGGTCGTATTGAATAAGAATCGCGGTGACATTGTCAGGCCCCCCAGCTTGATTGGCCGCGTGCACCAGCCGCTCGCACGCCGGTTGCACGTCCGCGCTCTTTGAGATTATCTCGCGCATGCGTTCATCTTCAAGCGATCCCCACAGACCGTCGGAGCACAAAAGCAACCTCGCGCCCGATTGCACGGCGTGCGTTGTCACATCGGCTTGCAGCCCGTCGCCTTGCCCCACCGCGCGCAGCAACACATTGCGCTGCGGGTGATTCTCCGCCTGTGCGGCGGTGATTTCGCCCAGATCTTGCAGCCGCTGCACAAGCGAATGGTCCGCAGTGAGCTGCGTGATGCTCTCCGATTCCAACAGATAAGCGCGACTGTCGCCGACATGGCCAACGATTGCATGCCCGCCCACGAGCAGCGCAGCCGTCACGGTCGTCCCTCCAGAGGGCACTGCAGCTGCCACGTTTGTGTTGCAGTTGGTCAGCGCAATGTGCATTAACCGCTCAAACTCATCCGTCTCCGCCGCATCAAGCGTGTCCTCCATCAAATCGGAAAACACATGCCGTCCAATCACCCGCGCCACAGACTGGGCCGCGATTGCACTAGCGCGCTCCCCTTCTTGATGGCCGCCCATGCCGTCCGCCACCAGAAAGAGGCCAAAGTCCGGCGCAATGCCCGCAGCTGCCAGAGAGGCGGTAAGCGCAACAACAGCGTCTTCATTATGGCTGCGCACCAGCCCGACGCTCTGCGCGTGCCCAACCTGAAAAGGCGGCGCGCCGATGACGGGCGGATGCTCGGTGGCCCGGCCAACTTGCAGCCCGTGCTCGCCGGCTTCTTGCCGAGAATTCTCTTTGCGCGTCCTGAAAAAAGGGAGTGACAACTTCAAAGTATGCTCTGCTCGCGATGATTATAGCATCAGCGTCCGCCGTCGCTCCGTGCGGATGCCAAACGCTACCCCTACGGACGGCGGTTGTATTCGGTGCGCCAATTACCCTGCCAGGTTCCCGAAGAAATGTGCGTAGGTTTCTACACCGCGATGAAAAGTTGGCAGA
>CAJWGI010000254.1 GCA_913031335.1 uncultured Anaerolineales bacterium
CAGGCGCGGGCAGCGAGTGCAGGTGATGATGGATTGGGCGAGTTCTTCGAGTGATCTAGCAGGCATGACACACATGCGCGCTACGTGAAGCGCAACTATCACGTTTCACGTTTTACGTTTCACTCCCCCACCCGCCGCCGCCAGGCGTGTGGATGCTGACAACGTCGCCTGCCCGCGCCGTGAAACGCGTTTTTCCGGGTAACTCCTTTTCCGCGCCGGCGCGCAGCAGCATATTGCGACCGCTTTTTCCCGGCTGGCCGCCCTCTAGACCGTACGGGCGCGATTGCCGCCGATCGGACAGGAGGGTCACCTGCGCCCCATCGAGCAGTTCAATCTCGCGAATGATGCCATCCCCGCCACGGTGGCATCCCGCTCCACCCGAGCCGCGGCGCACTTCATAGCTCCGCACGCGCAAAGGGTAGGCGTACTCCAACGCTTCGACCGGCGTGTTCAGAGTGTTGGTCATGTGCGTGTGGATGGCATGCGCGCCGTCTTTTCCCGGGCCGGCGCCCATGCCACCGCCCACCGTCTCATAATACGCGAAAGGGCGCGGCGGATTGGCGCGGGCATCGAGGCCGCCGACCGTCAGATTGTTCATCGTGCCCTGGCTGGCTGCGGGCACACGTTCGGGCGTCGCTTGCGCCAGCGCGCCCAGCAGCACATCGGTGATGCGCTGCGAGGTTTCGACATTGCCGCCGGCCACCGCCGCGGGTGGGCGCGCGTTGACCACGGTACCTTCCGGAGCGATGATGCGGATGGGCGCCAGGCAGCCGCTATTGGCAGGAATATCTAACCCGAGCAGGCAGCGAAAGACGTACATAGTGGCGGCGACAGTTATGGCGCGGGTGGCGTTAATGCTGCCCCGGCATTGCGGAGCGGTTCCGGAGAAATCCACCGTGGCCGCGTCGCCATCAATGGTCACCGCCACCCTGATTTCGACCGCTTCAGGATTGACGCCGTCATCATCCATGCAATCGCTGAACCTATACACACCGTCGGGCATTGCAGCAATCAGCCACCGCGTCATGCGCTCGGAGTAGTGCAGCAAGCCGCGCATTGCGGCGCTCACCTCGCCTGCTCCGTAGCGCGCGATAAGCTCGCTCATGCGCTTCACCCCCGTGCGGTTGGCAGCTATTTGGGCACGTATGTCGCCGGAGCGTTCCTGCGGGGTGCGCACATTCGCCAGCAGCATATCCAACAAGGCCTGATTGCTCTCTCCACGTTGCACCAGTTTGAGCGGCGGTATCACCAGGCCCTCCTCGAAAAGCTCGCTGGCAAGCGGCATCGAACCGGGGGAGACGCCGCCCACATCGGCGTGGTGGGCACGGTTGGCGACAAGCGCGATCAATTCTCCGGCGGCAAACACGGGCGTGATCACGGTGATATCGGGCAGATGCGTGCCGCCCTGAAATGGGTCATTCATGATGACTACGTCGCCCAGCGAGAACTGCAACGCACGCATGCACGCCTGCACCGAAAGCGGCATCGCGCCCAGGTGTACCGGCATGTGCGCCGCCTGAGCAGCCATGTTGCCGGCAGGGTCGAAGAGCGCGCACGAGAAATCGCGCCGCTCCTTGATATTGGGAGAATAAGCGCTGCGGCGCAACGCCGCGCCCATCTCCGCGGCTACGGAGCCGAGCAAATGCTTGAAGATTTCAAGCTTTATCGGGTCTCGCAGAAAAGCCGCCGTCACTCTATTCGCTCCCGTGGCCTTCGGACGCCGCGATTTCAAGCACCAGATTCCGCCACGAATCGACCGTGGCTGCGTCGCCCTCCGCAATCAGCACAGTGGTGTCGGCATAGGTCACCACGGCCGGACCGGAGACTATCTGCCCCGGCCGCAACGCTTCCCCAGCGTAGAACGACGTCTCGACAATGCCGTCGGAGAAGACCACCGGCCTGTGCTCACTCAGCGCCGCGGTCGCGTCGGCAGGCCCGACCCAAGCGCGCGGTAAGGGTACCGGCCCGACCGGGCCCACAGCACGCAGGCGTAGGTTGACGATTTCCAGTGCTGCCTCCACATCACTGTGACCGTATGCCTTTGCGTGCGCGCGGTGATACTCGGCCTGATAATCGGCGCACAGCGGCACAGTCAGTTCATAAGACTGCCCCAGATAGCGCACGTCCAGTTCACACTCCAGTTGCACGCTCTCCGCCGTAAAGCTCTCGCCAGCCATATCCCTCAGCGCGCGCCGCTCCAGCGGCGCAAACAGTCTCCCCAGCTCCGCGTGAGGAGTTCCCCCGCCAAGCATCACAGTCTGGACATAATCCTTGACCACATCCGCGCTGAGCATTCCCAGTGCGGATAGAGTGGAAGCTCCGCGGGGAACCAGCGCTCTACGCATGCCCAAGGCTCGCGCCAGCGCACCAGCGTGCAAACCTCCAGCGCCGCCGAACGCGACCAATGTGAAATCGCGCGGGTCGTAGCCACGCTCCACCGAGATAACGCGCAGTGCGCGCTGCATGTGGGCGTTAACCACCTCAATCACGCCTAAGGCTGCCGTCTGGGCGGGCATGAACCCGGGTGCAGGCTCCAGCCCGGCCTGCTGCGCCAGGCGCTCCAGCGCAGCCGCTGCTGCAACTCTCTTTAGCGCCATCTGCCCGCCAAGGAAGTGCTCGGGCGCGAGTCGGCCCAGCACCAGGTTCGCGTCGGTGACCGTCGGCTGCTGCCCTCCTTTTCCATAGCAGGCAGGTCCCGGGTCCCCGGCGGCGCTCTGCGGTCCGACACGCAGCGCGCCGCCGGGGTCAACATGCGCGATGGATCCACCTCCCGCGCCGACGGCGTGAATATCGATGACCGGGATGCTAATCGGCAGGCCACCGACTTCAGTTTCGCTCGTCACGCGGATATCGCCCTGTGAGAGCGACACATCGGTTGAAGTGCCGCCCATATCGAAGGTGACCACCTGCCGGAAGCCAGCTTTGCGCGCCACGTAGATCGCCCCGACCACGCCACCGGC
>CAJWGI010000255.1 GCA_913031335.1 uncultured Anaerolineales bacterium
ATGGGCTCGACTACACCCTCGCGGAGGTGGGCGAGTACTTCAACGTGACGCGCGAACGCATCCGTCAGATTGAGTCGAAAGCGCTGCGCAAACTGCGCAACCCTGCGCGCAGCCGCGTACTGCGCGATTACCTGAGCTGACCCGCGCGGACGCCGGTTTATTGACGCCTCCTTCCGCCTGTGATAAACTCTGAACACGTTTGTGATAACCCCCACAATTACCGTTTGTTAGCGCCGGGGCTGCGGATTCTGCAACGCATTAGCACATGCCACCTCAAGAGCTGCTAAGCGATTATCTGCCTATTGCCATCTTGCTGGGGGTGGCCACCGTGATGGCAGTCGCTATGGTGGCTCTGGGCCATCTTTTCGGGCCGCGCCGCGACAGTGCCGTCAAGTTGATGCCCTACGAATCCGGAATGACCCCCATCGGCAGCGCGGTGCGGCGCATGCCGGTGCGCTTTTACCTTGTCGCGGTACTGTTCCTGCTCTTTGACATCGAAGTCATCTTTTTGCTCCCGTGGGCGGTGGTGCTGCGAAAACTCGGGCTGTTCGGCCTGATTGAGATGCTGGTATTCGTCGCCATCTTGTTAGTGGGCTACATCTACGTGTGGAAGAAAGGCGCGCTGGAATGGGAATGAATGTGAGGCTGCGCGCGCCATTCCGCGTTGGAACACGACGGTAGCGATGGGCGCAGAACAGAAGCTCGGCAATCTGGGCATTGTCACCACCACGCTGGAGACAGTGGTGAACTGGGGCCGCACAGGCGCCATGTGGCCGATGCTTTTCGGGTTGGCCTGTTGTGCCATCGAGATGATTGCCACGCAGGCGGCCAGCTATGATGTCAGCCGCTTCGGCATGGAATTGATGCGTGCTTCTCCGCGCCAGAGCGACCTGATGATTGTGGCTGGACGCGTCAGCCGAAAGATGGCTCCGGTGCTGCGCCGGCTGTACGACCAGATGCCTGAGCCCAAATGGGTGCTGGCAATGGGCGACTGCGCCTCGTGCAGCGGCGTCTTCAATAACTACGCACTGGTGCAGGGCGTGGATGAAATCGTGCCGGTGGATGTGTACGTGGCCGGCTGCCCGCCCCGGCCCGAAGCGCTCATTGACGGCATCCTTAAATTGCATGAAAAGGTGCGTGGCGAGAGCATCACCCGCTGGGCGTGACAATCAGATGACCCACATCGATACTACCATAGCCTCTTTGCGCGAGAAGCATATGCATGCGATTGAGCAGATTATTTCTTTCCGCGACGAGACCACGCTGCTGGTCTCCGCCGGCGCGTTGCTGCATATCTGCCGAGACCTGCGCTACGACCCAGCACTGGGTTATTCCGTTCTGGCCGATCTGGCGGCGGTGGACTATCACCCGCAGCGACCGCGCTTTGCTGTTGCCTATTTGCTGCACGCGCTCAAACACAATGCGCGCCTGCGCCTGCGCGTGCTGCTCCCGGGGCGCGAGCCCCGGCTTCCCAGCGTCACCGGCCTCTGGCCGGCAGCCGAGTGGCCGGAGCGGGAGGCCTTTGACCTGATGGGCATTGAGTTCACCGGTCACCCTGACCTGCGCCGCATTCTTATGCCCGCGGACTGGGAGGGCCACCCGCTGCGCAAGGATTATGCCCTAGGCTACGAGGAAGTCCAGTTCTCGTTCAACTGGCGTGAAATCGACCTCCGCAAGGATTACGCGCAGGAGTGAAGCCGATATGAATCAGGTGCGCGAATTCGAGGGCACGGTGGATGAGCTGAAGACCCTCTTCGGCGACCGCGCCGCCGGCGGGGAGACCATGGTGCTGAACCTGGGGCCGCAGCACCCCAGCACGCACGGAGTGTTGCGCTTGATGTTGGAACTGGATGGCGAGGAAGTGGTGCGCTGCCGCCCTGATATTGGATTCCTGCACACCGGCATCGAGAAAAACATGGAGGCGAAGACCTTCCTCAAGGCGCTGGTGATGACCGATCGCATGGATTATCTCAATAATCTCGGTAACAACCTGACGTATTGCCTCGCGGTGGAGAAGCTGTGCGGCATCGATGTTCCCGAACGGGCGCAGGTCATCCGCGTGCTGTGCGCCGAGTTGCAGCGCATCTCCTCGCATCTGGTCTGGCTGGGCACCTCCGCGATGGACCTGAACGCGAGCAGCATCCTGATTTATTGTTTCCGCGATCGCGAGCGCCTGCTCGATATCTTTGAGCTGATTGGCGGGCAGCGCATGATGACCTCCTATGTTCGCCCGGGCGGAGTATGGCGCGACCTGCCTGAAGAATTCGTCCCCGCCGTGGAGGCCTTTCTGGAATACCTTCCGGGCAAGCTGGCCGACTACGAGCGTCTGCTCACGCGCAACCCGCTCTTTCTGCGGCGCACGGTGGATGTCGGCATCATCGCTGCGGATGAGGCCCTGGCGCGCGGCATGACCGGCGCATCGCTACGCGGTTCCGGAGTGAACTTCGACGTGCGCCGCGCTGCGCCCTACTGCGGCTATGAGCACTATGATTTCGACGTGCCGCTGGAGGATGGATGTGACGTGTACGCGCGTTATCGCGTGCGCATGCGCGAATTCCATCAGTCAATGCGCATCATCAGCCAGGCGCTTGCCCGCCTGCAGCCCGGCGCGGTCATGACGGATGACCGGCGCTTTGCGCCGCCGCCGCGCTCTGCACTCGGGCGCAGCATGGAGGCGCTGATACACCACTTCAAATACTGGACGGAAGGTTTCACCGCGCCACAGGGCGAGGTCTATCAGCCCACGGAGTCGCCCCGGGGTGAACTGGGCTGCTATCTGGTCGGCGATGGCGGCGCGCAACCCGCGCGGGTGCACTTCCGCACGCCCTCCTTCCACAACCTGCAGTCACTCGCACATATGTCCGAAGGCCATCTGGTGGCTGATTTGGTTGCAATCATCGGGTCGATTGACATCGTGCTCGGGGATGTAGACCGGTGATGCCAGATCAAG
>CAJWGI010000256.1 GCA_913031335.1 uncultured Anaerolineales bacterium
TCGTGTGCTTCCTAGTGAAGAAGAGGAGTCAGGCGAACTCGCAACGGGTGCGGGCAGCGGCACTCCGACGCTTGGGGGCGCTACTCCGGTGGCCACGGCGGGAGCCGCCGAGGCCGCGGAGGGAAGCGCTATCCTGCTGCAGACCAGCCCGCTGCTGGATAGAAACGGCAATCTTGTTTCCGACGGAACGCTGGTCGAATTCGATGCCAGCTATCTGGCAGAAGGCGGCCTGACAGAAACTTTCGCGAGTTCCAACACACTGCAAGGGGTGGCCCTGGCCACGCTGGTGCTTGAAAGGGTCGGGCTGGTGGAAATCAGCGCGCGCGCCGGAGAGGCGCGTTCTGCGCCGTTACAGATTGACGTGCGCATGAGCGAGGGCGAGACGCTGATTCAACTGCAGACGATTACGCCGGCGCCGACCATGCCTCCCACAGCTCCGCCAACGCTGCCGCCCTCCGAGACACCCACCAAATTGCCCACTGAACAGCCACCGACCCCGGTCGGCACTGCCACCTTCACGCCAACAGCGCCGCCATTGATTGAACCGACTCCTGTGCCGGCGGCGGCGCAAACCCCGCCGGCAGCGGCGCCGTATCTGGATCCGCGCGACCTTCTCTCCGCGGTGCTTGCCATGGTGGTGCTTGCGGGTGTGGGCTGGAGCGCAGCGCGGATGCGTGGGCTTGCCCCGCTGCTGCGGGCGCGTTTTCGGCTGCTGCTATACGTTGCCGTGGGCGTATGGGCCGGTTATGATTATTACGCGCTGCAGCTGCCTGCTGCCGCACTATTTCGGGGAATGGGTGGGGCGGCACCGACGCTGTTTTCCTGGGGTGGTGGGTTAGTAGCGCTGCTGCTGGGTCTCTTGTGGCCGGGGGCGTGGCTACGGCGGAGAACAGTATCAGACCGGGCCAACGGTGAAGGTAGCGATGATGGCGAGTACAATTAGCAACGTGGCTACAATGGCGAGGTCGCGGTGGACGGGTTCTTCGAGGGCGTGTTGCATCCACTCGCGCGGCGTTTCGGGAACGAACTGGGGCGAGCCGCTGTCGTCCGGAAAAAGGCCGTCGAACAGCGCTGTGCGAAATGCCATGATGCTGGTCGGTCGGTCCTCCGGATGCAACGATAGCGACCAGTGAACCGCCCGTTCGATGCGGGCCGATACCGACGAGTTGATGGTGCGAAGAAGGGAAAGGCTCTCGCTGTGCAGGAAGCGCACCTTGGCTTCCGGAGGGGCTTGATTTGTGAGCAGATGGTACAGGGTGGAGCCCAGTGAATAAACGTCGGAACGCAAATCGGTGTGGCCGGTGTCGCCGCCGTACTGTTCCAGCGGTGTGTAATGGATGCTGCCGCGCCCCTGCACTACCGTGATGGTGCGTTCATCCGGCGTCATGATCTTGACGAGACCGAAATCAACCAGTTTGATCAAGCCGCTGGGAGTTACTTTAAGGTTGCTGGGCTTAATATCCCGATGGACGACTGGCGGAGTTTGCTGGTGCAGGTACTCGAGAGCGTCGAGGATTTGACGTGTCCAGTCCAGAATATCGCTCTCCGAGAGAAATCGTGTCTCTTTTTGCGCGGCGTGGAGTTTCTCTCCGAGGTCCTCGCCGTCCACAAAATCCATCACCAGGATGTCGGTGTCCTCTTCGGTGAAGAAATCGGAAACTTTGGGAAGATTCTGGTGATCAAGACGTGCAAGCACGGAGGCCTCACGGTGGAACTGAGCGCGGGCTTGCTCTTGCGCCTCGGGGGTGGCGTGGGGGTCGCGCACGATTTCTTTGATCGCACAGACGCGGCCCTCCAGCCGGTTGTCGGCCGCCATCCAGATTGCCCCCATTCCACCTTTGCCGATGGGCTCTTTGATGAGATATCTTTCTTTGAGGGTTGTTCCGCGTTTCAGCGCCATAGTTTCGGAAGTGCCGGGTTGGCCTTTTGTCAGCCTGCGCCTATTATACTTGCAGGTGCTGAACTAACGAAGGAGGAAAACGCATGACCGATGACATAATGCCGGTTCTGATTGCCCAATCGGGCCCGCTGCGGGGTCAGCGCTGGAATCTAACCGAAGCGCCCCTGACGATTGGCCGTGACACGGAATGTGACCTCGCGGTTACGGAGAACACGGTTTCTCGACGCCATGCGGTGATTTTCCGGGAGGGGCATGAGTGGCTGCTGGAAGACAGCTCCAAGAATGGAACCTACGTTAATGAGCGACGGGTGGAGGAGCCAGTCGTGCTGCACGACGGTGATGTCATCGCCATTGCCACCGCTCTCCAAATTGCCTTTGTCGGCTCGGACGCGACCGTTCCGCTGGATATGCCCCCACGGCAAGACCGGCGCATGCGCATTGATATCGATGCCCGGCGAGTGTGGTGCGCGGGAAAGGAGTTGGCTCCCGCCCTTTCTAAGCCGCAATACCGTTTGCTGATTTTGCTCTATCTACACACTGGCGATGTGCGTACGCGTGAGGACGTGATTCGGGCCGTGTGGCCGGATGCGGTGGGCGAGGGCGTCACCGAGCAGTCAATTGATGCGCTGGTGCGCCGCCTGAGAGACCGGCTGGCCGAGTGCGATCCCGAGCACCAGTATGTGGAGACAGTGCGCGGACATGGTTTCCGGCTGGACAACCCGGTGACCGGTTGACTGCCGCTTAACGCCACTTTGCCGCGGTGATTTCTTTCTCCGCCACGGTGCGATAGTGATCCAGTTTATCTGCCAACTCGGGCCGGCTGCTGGCCCGCAGTTGCTCCGCGGCGCTCTTCATGCCGCTGAGTGTCTCCGCGTTGAGTTCCGCCACGCGTCGTTTTATCATTTGCTCGGCCTCCTCGTCTGTCTCAAGTGCAAGCAGCTCGTTTACGAACCGTATTTCCGGTGGGGCGCTCTCGTGCAGGGTTTGCATGATGGCAGCGCGCAGCTCTTCCAGGTGGCTGACCGCGCGCTCATTCTTTTCTTCGCGCG
>CAJWGI010000257.1 GCA_913031335.1 uncultured Anaerolineales bacterium
CCGCAAAAACGGGCACCGCTTTTCTGGCGACGAACGCCAGGGTGCCCATCGTGCCGGCGGTGGTGATTAACACCGACCGCGCCTTCGCGGAGTTGCGCCGGCGGCAGCGGCCGCGCCTGACGCTGAAAATCGGGCCGCCATTCACCCTGCCGCCGCTCACGCCGGGGCAGCGCTCGGCGCAGCTGCGCACGCACACCGAGGAGATAATGCTGCGCCTGGCGGCGCTGCTGCCGCCGCGCCACCGCGGCGTGTACTCCGAGCACCCGCGCCTGCCGGAATTTCTCGATTGGGCCGAGGCGGCCGGTCTGCGCGGGTGATGGCCCGGGCGCGGCAGAGGCCGCGCGGAGCTAAATCAGCCCGACCTGTTTGCCCGCTTTTTGCAGCACGTCCAGCGCGCGCTCGATCTGCGCGGCGCTATGTCCGGCGGTCACCGTGGCGCGCAGGCGTGCCATGCCCTCCGGCACGGCCGGCGAAACAACAGGCAGCACGAAGATATCCTCGCGCTGGCATAGGCGCACCAGTTCATATGCCTTTTCATCGCTGCCGCACAGCACCGGCACTATTGCGGTCTCGCTCTGCATGGTGTCGAAACCGGCGCGCTTCAGGCCGTCCATGAACTGCGCCGCATTGCGCTGCACGCGCCCGACGCGCGCCGGCTCATCCAGAATCACCTCGAAGGCCACTTTTGCCGCCGCCGCCTGCGCAGGAGGAATGGCAGCGGAAAAGATGAAGCCGCGCGCGGCGTGCTTCATCAGGTTGATCAACCCGCGGCTGCCGGCGATGTAGCCGCCCACGCTGGGGATGGTCTTGCTCAGCGTGCCCATCTTCACGTCCACGCAATCCTGCATGCCGAAATGCTCTTCCACCCCGTGGCCGCTCTCGCCGAGCACGCCCACCGAGTGCGCTTCGTCCATCATCAGCTGCGCGCCGTATTTCTGGCAAAGCTCGGCGGTACGGGGCAGATCAATGATGTCACCATCCATGCTGAAGACCGCATCCACAACCACCAGTTTCGTACTCCGGTCGGCGTAGCGGCGCAAGAGCGTCTCCAGATGCTCCATGTCGTTGTGGCGAAAGCGCTTCATCTCCGCGCCGGAAAGCAAGCAGCCATCCACAATGCTGGCGTGGTCGTATTTGTCGCAGAAGACCACATCGTGGCGGCCGACCATCGAGGAGATGGCAGCCAGATTGGTGACGTAGCCGCTGGAAAAGGTGACTGCGTCTTCGGAGTGCTTGAATTCTGCGATAGTGCGCTCCAGCTCCAGATGCAAATCCAGCGTGCCCGCCAGCAGCCGCACGCCGTGGGTGCCGCTGCCATATTTCTGCAGCGCCCCAGCAGCGGCGGCGTTGATGCGCGCGTGACCCAGCAGTCCCAAGTATCCATAGGAGGCCAGCATCAGCATGGTGCGCCCGTCGATAACCACCTCGGCGCTGCCCTTCAGCTCCGAAACCGGCTTGTTGTAGAAATACATGTCGTTGTCGCGCAGGCCCTGCACGCGTTCATCCATCGCGCGGATGCGCGCCTGAATGCCGTTTTCGGCCGCGTCGCTCATGTTGGGAATAATACCTCCAGAAAAACTACAGCAGTTTAGGGCAGTGCGGGCGTTCTGTCAATCGCGCGGTGCGGAAGTGTCCAGCAGCGCGCGCAGTCCCTCGGCGTCAATTTCGGGCACCCCGAGCGCACGCGCCTGCGCCAGCTTCGCGCCCGCGTTCTCCCCCAGCAGCAGATAGCTGGTCTTCGTGCTCACACTCGAGATCACCCGGCCGCCGTGCTCCGCGATAAAGGCAGCGGCTTGGCGCCGCGTCCATCCCGGCAACGTGCCGGTGATCGCGAAGGTGCGCCCGGAGAGCGCCCCACCTTCGACAGCCGCGGCCGGCTGCCGCGTGGGCCAGAATCCGGCCGCGCGCAATTTGCGCAGCAGCTCTTGATTGCCCGGCCGCGCGAACCATTCCACCACGGCCGCGGTAATACTCGGCCCGATGCCCTCGATTTGCTGCAGCTGCTCCGGCGTCGCCTGCTCCAGCGCATTCAGCGCACCGAAGTGCTGCGCCAGCGCGCGCGCGGCGACCGCTCCCACCCCGCGAATTCCGAGCCCGGAGAGCAACCGCTCGAGCGGGCGCTGCTTTGCCGCCGCGATGGCGGCCAGCAGGCTGCGCGCTTTCTTCTCGGCAAAACCCTCCAGTTCCAGCAGCTGTACCTCGCTGAGCGCGAAGATGTCGGCCACGTCCTCCACCAGCCCGGCCTCGACGAGTTGCGCGGCCACACTCTCGCCGAAGCCTTCTATCTCCAGCGTGGCGCGCGTGACGAAATGCTCCAGATTGCGCACGCGCTGCGCCGGGCAGCCCGCGTTGACGCAATAGAGCGCCACCTCGCCCTCCGGCCGCGTCACCTCTTGCGCGCAGCTCGGGCAGATTGCCGGAGGCTCAAAGCGCGTTTCTTTTCCCGTGCGCGCCTGCAGCAGCGGGCCGATTACATAGGGGATGACCTCACCAGCGCGCTTTATCAGCACGCGGTCGCCCACGCGGATGTCCTTTTCAGCCACGAAATCAAAGTTGTGCAGCGTGGCCTGCTTCACCGTCACTCCGCCCACCTCCACCGGCTGCAGCACGGCATACGGAGTGAGCACACCGGTGCGGCCGACGTTGACGCCCACCTCGCACAGCGTGGTGGTGACCTGATGCGCCGGGAATTTGAAGGCAACCGCGCCGCGCGGGTCCTTTCCCACCACGCCAAGCGCGGAGCGCAGCTGCAGCTCGTCAATCTTTATCACCATGCCGTCAATCTCATAGTCGAGCGTATCGCGCCGCTCGGCCCAGTGCTCGCAATAAGAGATTGCCTCATCCAGTCCGCTGAACCGCCGCGAGATGGCGGCCACCGGGAAGCCCATCGCGCGCAGGTATTCCAGAGCATGCCACTGGCTGCCGGCAG
>CAJWGI010000258.1 GCA_913031335.1 uncultured Anaerolineales bacterium
CTGCGCACGCCCAGATTGGTGCAACTGTGGTCAGGGCTGCTCGTCGCGCTTGACCCGGCCTCGGTAATCATCGGTCTCACCCTGATGGCAGAAACCCTTTCCAACGTTTTCGTAGCTGCGGGAACACTCTTCACCATTCGATTGCTCCGCAGCGGCAGGCTCCGAGACGCGGCCGCCACTGGCGGCTGCATTGCACTGGCCACACTGGCCCGCCCGACCTCTATTTATCTCTGGGTTTTGCTGCTATTGGTAATTGTGCGCATGGTTCCGCGCTTTCTCCCCAAAGCTGCCGTTTTCATGGCTGTGTTTGCCGTGGGCGTACTGCCCTGGTACGTGCGCAACCAGGTTTACCACAATGTTTTCAGATTCTCCACAGTGGGCAATTTCAATTTGCTGTTTTACGGGGCAGTGTCAGTGAAGCATTGGGCCACGGGGGAATCCCCGCAGGAATTGGAGGCACAGTTCTCCTACGATCTGGATCGGCGCCTTGGAAGGGCAGAAGCACGAGATAATTATGACTACTCCTCTAAATGGAAGTTCATCGTGGCGGATGACCCGCAGGTTAACGCCGAAATTACGCGAATGGCGCTGGAGGTGTTCCGCGAGCACCCGCTCGCGTACATTGCTACCTCTCCACGCCGCCTGGCGAAAATGTACGCGTTCACAAACGACCTGGCTAAGTTCGGCCCAGCACGCTGGCTGGAGATTGTGTTCAATCTGGCGTTTTATGCCCTCTCGCTGTGCGGGATAATATGGGCATGGTTAAACCACGAGCGTGTTCTCCTGACGTCGACATTGATTCCGATCATTTATTTCAGCGTCATCCTGCTGTTTTCCGGATCCGGGTCCGCTATGGACACCCGCGCGCGCACGCCTTTTGCTTTCTGCCTCGCCATATTAGCGGTTCGGGGAGCATTGTGGCTGTGGGAGTGGGAGCGGCAGCCAGGTCCAATCTAGCCTTGTCACCATCGCCAATCCGTGCTAAAGTAATTTGCGCAACAAATCACAATTGGAAAACTGGCGGCGCTAACACTGCTTTGTCACCTTCAAACATCCCTGATGTCGTCATCGGAAGACTGCCAATTTACATGCGCGCGCTTTCGCGCGCCGCCGACGGTGGAAAGCAGGTGACCTCGTCACATGAGATGGGTGAGCATCTCGGCATCAGCCCGGCGCAAATCCGAAAAGATCTCTCCCATTTCGGCGAATTCGGTAAGCAAGGCACGGGCTACAACATCGAACACCTGAGCGAGCAGCTGCGGCGCATCCTCGGCGTGGAGCAGGAATGGGCTGTGGCTGTGATTGGCGCCGGTGCGATCGGCAAGGCAATTGTGCGCTATGGCGGGTTTAGCGGGCGTGGGTTCCGCGTCGCCGCGGTCTTTGATAATGACCCGGGCAAGATTGGTCGCAGCATCAATCAGCTTGAGGTGCTTTCCACCGAGCGGCTTGGCAGCACTGTCCGCCAGAGGGAAATCCGCGTGGCGATGCTGGCAGTACCGGCGGAAGCCGCACAGAGAGTGGTGGAAAAGCTGGTGGAAGCAGGCGTGGAGGCTATCTTGAACTACGCGCCGGTGAGCCTGATTGTGCCCTCGCCCGTGTACGTGCGACATATCGACCCGGTGATTGCGCTGCAGCACATGACTTATTACCTCGCGCAGAAGCCGGCGTAGCGCTGAATCCCAGAATCTTAGAATCAGACCCGGGGGAGATGGGGTCTGATAATGTCGTACATCTCTAGCGCGCGGCCCGCGCCCACCGCCACGCAGCCCACCGGATTATCCGCAAGGTATGCTGGCACCCCGATTGATTTGGAAATGCGCTCATCGATCCCGCGCAGGTGCGCACCGCCTCCGCACAGAACCATTCCGCGGTCGATGGCGTCCGATGCAAGTTCAGGCGGCGTCTTCTCCAGCACCGCTTTCGCCACCGCGATTATCGCCTGCAGCGGCTCCTCGATTGCCTCGGTGACCTCGCTGGAGGTGATGGTGGCGTCGCGCGGCAGCCCGGTCACATGGTCACGCCCCTGGATTTCCACTGCCAACTCTTCTTCCATGGGAAGTGCCGACCCAATCCGAATCTTGATTTCCTCGGCGGTCATCTCACCGATGACGATACCGTATTTCTTGCGCACATAAGTGGCGATGGCCTGATCGAGAGCGATGCCGCCGACGCGCGCGGAATGCGCGGTGACGATTCCGTAAAGTGCGACGATTGCGGCCTCAGTGGCACCGCCGCCAATATCCAGAACCATGTTCCCGGCCGGAGTGCCCACCGGCAGCCCGGCCCCGATGGCAGCAGCCAGCGGCTCATGGATAAGGTAGGCCGCCCGACTCCCGGCCTCCTTCGCGGCTTCATGTACGGCTCGGCTCTCAACGCTGGTCGCTCCGTACGGCACGCTCAACATCACGCGCGGCTTGAAAAAGCGCAGTTGCCCGCAAACCTTGGTGAGGAAGTAGTGCAACATCCGCTCGGTCACTTCATAGTCCGCGATAACACCGTCTTGAATGGGGCGCATCACTTCGATGCTCTCTGGCGAGCGCCCATACATCTCGCGTGCTTCCTGCCCGATGGAGACAATTTTCTGCTCATCTACGCGAATGGCGACCACGCACGGTTCATGCAGCACGATATCGCCGCCCTCGTATACGAGCACGTTGACCGTCCCCAAATCTATGCCGACATCTTTGCCGAAAAGAGCCATTTGTTGGTTGTCAGTGGCGGCCCGCCGGAAAGATGGAGGGCACTACTCGGCGTCGTCCGAGCCGGAAAACCCAGGTTTATCGCGGCGCTTATGCCCGACGAGCAAACGCACGTTAGCGCGCTCAAGCGCGAGGGTGATGTCATGACGCACCTCCGGCGCCACCGGAGTCCGTGGGCCACCCTCATCCAGGAAGGCAACAGCTCGCTCGCTCGCGGCCTGCGCCCGA
>CAJWGI010000259.1 GCA_913031335.1 uncultured Anaerolineales bacterium
CCGTCCAGTGTGAATGAGATTGTCGGTACGCGCTCGTGCAGCCGCTGCGGATCTGTGATGCCCCAAATTCTGACGCCGGGAATATGCCGCAGCCCGTTGATTAGGTGCGCGCTTAGCGTCTGTTCGTAGGCCTTGATGGCGGCCATTCCGCTGTGCAGCTCAAGTTTCATTTCGGTGAATCCAGGGAATTGAGCATGGAACTCTGTCCCGAACTGGTTGCCCACCCAGGCCAGATGTTCGAGCGCGCCCAACGTGCCCGCCTGCCCCTCGTGGCTCTGGGTGCCGGTCTCGAATTTGTCCGGCGGCCGCTCTCCCGCGGGGCGCGCCTTGTAGGCGGGCAGCCGGTCGAGCAAATCGTAGCGCCCCCAGAGCACGCCCTGGTGTGGCCCAAAGAATTTGTACGGGCTGCAGACCAGGAAATCTGCACCCAGCGCCTGCACATCGACTGGGGCATGGGGCGCGTACTGCACCGCGTCCACGAAGACCATCGCGCCGGCAGCGTGCGCCAGCGCCGCCATGCGCTGCACCGGGCTAATGGTTCCCACAGCGTTGGAAGCGTAGCCAATCGCCAGCAGCCGCGTCTTCTCGGTTAGCAGGCCCTCGAGTTCGTCCATGTTGAGGACGCAATCCGGCGGGTGGAAATCCAGCCAGCGGATGCGCGCGCCGGAATCCTCCATCAGGCGCAGCCAGGGGGCGATGTTTCCATCGTGGTCCAGCCGGGTGACGATAATCTCGTCCTCGGGTTGCAGCCAGTGCTTCAGGGCGTGGGAGAGCGCGAAAGTCAGGCTGGTCATGTTCGCGCCAAAGACTATTTCACGCTCGGTGGGCGCGTTGAGAAAGTCTGCCATGGCGCGGCGCGATTCGCGCAGCAGTCGCTCGGTTTCCACGGAGGTGCGGAAGGCGCCGCCACGGTTGGCGTTTTGGTGCAGCAGGTAGTGCTGCATGCGCTCAAGCGCGGATTGCGGCATTTGCGTGCCGCCGGGGTTATCCAGATAAACTCTCGCCGCGCCATTGTCCGTGATGGCAAGTGCGGGAAATCTGGCGCGCACGTGGCGCACGTCGAATTGGGATGGTGGCGGAGCGGAGGCCATACCCAATTGTATCAGAGGAACGCTCTGCGGATGATATAATTTGTGGCGGTTGCCGTTGCGGGCGGTGCGTAATGCAAGAGGAACTGGAAGATTACGTCAAAGTGCTTTTAACTTATGATATCAATCCGCACTCCGCGGAGGGTTATTATAAATTCATGCTTAAGAAGATGGTACCCGCGCTGGAAAAAATGGGCCTAAGCATGGTGGAGGCCTGGCACACTGCCGCGGGCGACTATCCCATCAGGCTGGTCACGTTCGTGGCGGAAGATGAGAATGCGGCCAACGAGGCATTGCAGTGCGCCGAATTTTACGCGCTCGAAGAACGGCTGCAGGAATTTGTGAGCAACTATCGCTGTCGGATGGTGCCGCTGCGGCGTCATTTTCAGTTCTGAACTTCAGGCGTGTTCCGGTGTGCGGGCCTGGCTGCCGATGGCCTCCGGGGCACCTTTCTAGTTCCCGAAATAATCCATTAACAATTGTCACGCCTTCCGCGCCGTGATATATTTTCGCGCGGCGAGCGCATGTCCAATCTGTCGCTATGCTAAAATAGTCTCGCCATGGATGGCCGCCGCATCGACCTGAATTCGGCCGACCTTACAACGCTGCTGCGCGAGACGGATCTGGATCTTCGCAAGGCGGAGGCGCTGCTAAATTCGCGACCATTCTGGGACGATGCTGAGTTGCGCATGCTGCCCGGTTTTGGCAGGAAGACCCTGCGCGAGCTTGCGGCGGTTGCGCGGGTTGTGCCCCCGTCACCCACCAACATAAACATATGTACGCCGGATGCGCTGCAAGCCCTTCCGGGCGTGGGCGCGGTGCTGGCGCGGCGCATCATCGCCGGGCGTCCGTATTCCAGCTTGGATGAGCTGGTGGAGTTGAAAGGCATCAACCGTGCGGTGATGCGAACACTGCGCCGGCGCGCTGGCGTTACTGAGCGGCAGCCGGTTGAGAGCGCGGCGCCGGCCTCGGCGGACGAAGACCTTATCGATTTGAACTCATGTGACGAGGCTACTCTGCGGGGCCTGCCGTGCGTTGGCCCGGCACTGGCGCGCAGGATTGTGGTGGATCGCCCGTTCGAAGATGTCGATGCGCTCCTTGAGGTCAAGGGAATCGGCGCGGCTGTTTTCCCGCCGCTGCGGGCGCGACTGGCCGTGCGTGCGCGCGCTCCGGCTGGGCGCCCCGACGTGAACGCGTGCAGCCCGCAGGCGCTGCAACGGCTGCGCGGCATCGGCCCGGCGCTGGCGGACCGCGTAATATCGGGGCGACCGTACGCGCACTGGGGTGAGCTGCTGGAACTGAAGGGGGTTGGCCCGGCGCTGCTTGAGCGGCTACGCAGCGCGTGTGAATTGCCTGCCACCCGACCCGAAGCGGTGGAAGCGGAATTCGTGGAAGACGAGAGCTGGTTCACCGAGGGCGGTTTTGAACCCTCGCCTTTCGAGGCCGCGCCGGGTTTGCCGCAGCTGCGCGATCCGGTCATGTCACTGGTGGCGTACGAGGCCGCGGTCGGGCAGGAGATCCGCAGGCGCATGCCCCTGTTTTTGTCTGGCTGGCTGGTGGCGGTCGCGCTGATAACCGGGATGCTGTTTTTGTATTTTTCCGGCTTTGTGCGCATTCCGGAGTTGCTGCCGTGAGTTCAATTCCCGCGCCGTGACCTGCTGATGGCGTCTCGGTCTCGCAATGTTGATTTAAACACGGCCCCGCTCTCCGCGTTGTTGCGGCTGCCACAGGTGGGGCCTGCGCTTGCGCGCGCTATCATGGCCGCGCGCCCTTATCGCCGGATCTCCGATCTCAAGCACGTCTCCGGCGTTGGGGAGAAACTGTACTTCATTCTCAA
>CAJWGI010000260.1 GCA_913031335.1 uncultured Anaerolineales bacterium
CGGAGAAAAAACCGTCGCCGGCGTCGGCGCGGACTAACTCAAGTGTGAGCGCATGCGAGCCGCGGTTGAGGGCTCGGGCGATCGCTGACGCCTGCGGCGCCCCATCGCCGCGCGACTCAAAAACCAGTTCGCCGTCCAGCAGCAGGCGCGCATCTGTGCCATCGGGAATGGTGAACGCAATCTCGCGAGTTTTATCTACCCACAGAAAACCTTCCCAGCGCACGCTGAAGGGACGCTCGTGGCCGACAAGGCGGTCATTGCTACTCAACATCGCCACGCGCTCAAGCCGCGTCACCGCGACATAGTCGAAGTCTGGCCCGGGGAAATACGTTGCCGTCAGGCCATGTTGAAGGCGCGGAGCTGCGGCGAGATGGAGGGCAAAACCCAGCAGCAATGCGGCAATGCAGAGCCAACGCAGTCGATTGAGGGCATCATCAGGCATGGTGGGGTATTATAGTATGGAACATGCAGCGCCTCCGCATCACCTTCGCCAAGCGCGGCGCGGCGCGCTACATCGGCAACCTTGACCTGCACCGCGCGTGGGAACGCATGCTTCGGCGGGCGAATGCTCCGCTGGCATATTCGCAGGGATTCCATCCGATGCCAAAGATGCAACTGGCTTCGGCGTTACCGCTCGGCATCACCAGCCAGGCAGAGGTAGTCGACATCTGGCTGCGGGAAACAGTCAGGCTGAATGATCTACTGACTGCGGTGGCCGACGTCGCTCCGCCGGGAATTGAAGCGTTTGATATCACTGCAGTGGAATTGGGGGAGGGGTCGCTCCAATCACGCCTGCGTGCCGCCGAATACCTGGTGGAACCAGATGGTTACTGCCCGGAGAAGATGTTAATGCAAAGCGTTAAGGGCATTTTGGGGCGCGCCACAATTATGCGTAAACGACGCGGAAAGGATTACGATCTGCGCGCGCTCATTGACGCTCTTGCGGTGGAAGTCGGTAAGAATGATACCGTGGCATTGCGCATGCGGCTGGCGGCCCGGCCCGAGGCCACCGGCAGACCGGAGGAAGTGCTGGCTGCCATGGGCGTTTCGGGCAGACATGTGCACCGGACAGCACTTTTTTTCGTTGACAACCCAGATTGAGGCGGGTATAATGCGAATAGTGCCCCGCCTAGGCGGGGTGCTATTGTGTTATCGGAGATGGCTAGGCGCATGAAATACGCGATTATTCAAAGTGGTTCACGGCAGCTGCGCGCCGAAGAGGGCGCCGTTGTGGCTGTGGATCGGTTGCCACAGGCAGAAGGAGGCAAAGTCAAATTCTCCGCCATGCTGCTCTCTGAGGATGATGCAGTGCTTGTGGGGACCCCGCTGCTTGAGGATGTCGCGGTGAAAGGCACGGTCGTGGGCCACGCGCGTGGTTCGAAAATACGCGTCTTTAAGTACAAGCCGAAGAAACGTTATCGCAGAACGCAAGGTCACCGGCAAGAAATCACATGCGTCATGATCGACAAAATCATCTCTTAGTGGGCAGAGTGGAGCGTTAGGGTGGCGCACAAAAAAGGCGGCGGGTCAAGCCGCAACGGAAGAGACAGCAAATCGAAACGGCTCGGCGTCAAGCGCTTTGGAGGCGAGAATGTGCGCTGCGGGAACATCCTTGTGCGGCAGTGTGGCACGCGCATTAAGCCGGGGGCAAACGTGCGTGCAGGGAGAGATTATACGCTTTACGCTGTTGCGGATGGCCAGGTTCAGTTTGAGCGGTTACCGAGCGGGCAAAAGCGCGTCTCGGTGCAGGCATCGAGCCTGAAATAAAGAACGCGAATGAAGACAGCGATTCATCCGGAATATTTTCCGCAGGCTAAAGTGGTCTGCTCGTGCGGCAACACGTGGGTGACCGGGTCCACGCAGGAATCAGTTCATACCGACCTGTGCTACAAGTGTCATCCATTTTACACTGGTGAGCAGCGCATCGTGGACACCGAGGGGCAAGTGGAGCGCTTTTACCGCAAACTGGAAGCGCGCCAGCAGCATGTGGTGAAACTTGATGAACACCGCTCTGCCCTGGCGTCTCCGGAAGTTGAACTGGTCGAACTGGGCTTGACATCCCGCGCCCTAGCAGCTCTGGCGCAGGTCGGAATCACACATGCAAAACACGTGCTGGCAAAACTGGAAACCGGCGGAGAACCAGCCCTGCTGGCGGTGACCGGTTTTGGGCGCAAGAGCATGATTGACTTAAGAAAAGCGTTGCGGGCGCGCGGGTTTGAATCGCCCGGGGATGCTCAGGACGGGTGAGAAATCAACGCTCACACGGGCATAATTATCACCGCATCGGGTCGCCAGTTATTTGGCGGCCTTTTTCTATTAAACTTGCCTGGGATTCAATTCCGTGGGTCCGGCCCAACAGTGGCCTCCGGGATCAGGGCATCGTCAGGGTGAAGTCCACCGGGTTGTCACGGCCTGACCGATGATGCCTCCGGACCCATCCACGACGGGCACATTCTCCACGTCCGGGTAGGTGTACATACCTACGCGCAAGGTCTCCGGCGAGTCGGGCAGAATCACCGAAAATAAACTTATGACTCTATCCCCCTCTCTCCACTGGTTGGCCGGAAACGAGCGCGCGTCAGTCTGAGCCACACGCTTACCGCTTGAATCCAGTAGGTGATTGAAGAAGTGGTAATCAGTGTCGGCTTCATCTCCGGCGCGCCAGTGCAGTGCCCAACGCAACTCGTTCTGCGATGATGGCAAAGGCCCATAACCGAGTAGTGTTACGCCGTTTGCCAGAGTGCGAGGTGGATAGAATTCTTGAGGTGGAATAAAGTCATCGGTTGGGACCGGAAGTTCGAGCACCTGAAGACTGCCTTCACCCACGCGTAACGGAATAGAAGTGGCGCGAGTCGACCACTCTCGATAGAGCTGTCGGGCAGGGTGGGGTTCGGGCTGCAGCAGCACGACCGTCGGCGTG
>CAJWGI010000261.1 GCA_913031335.1 uncultured Anaerolineales bacterium
CGTCTCGCGCGGCAGCCTGCAATTGCTCCCATTTCCAATAAACGCTGATTCCGGCATGCGCCCATTGTCCAAAAAACCCGACCGCAAACGCTGCAATCGCCGCCGCCAGCACGGCCAGATCCCAGCGGGAGGGACGCCAGCCTCGCCGCAGCTGGGACCGGCCGGGTTGTTGTTGAGCACGCATGAGAGCGATTATACCTGCATATGGGCAACGCTCAGCGTGCTATAATTGCGCGCGTTCGGGGAAGTGTCGGAACTGGCAGACGAGCGTGATTTAGGATCATGTGGGCTCAGCCCGTGCGGGTTCAAGTCCCGCCTTCCCCATCTATTGGCATGAGAGAGGTGGCCGCTTGAAAGTGAAAACGAACCAGCTCGAGAGCTGCGAGGTGCAGCTGATTATCGAACTGGAAGCAGAGCAACTGAATCAGGCCAAAGGCGCAGCCGCGCGCAGGTTGGCTCGCAGGGTCAATATCCCGGGTTTCCGCAAGGGCAAAGCGCCCTACAACGTCATCCTGCAGCACGTGGGCGAGGACAGAATTGTGGAGAACGCCGTGGACGACCTCGGACGGCGCGTGTACAAAGAGGCGCTGGCGCAGACGGAACTCAATCCCTTCGCGCCCGGAAATCTCGTGGACGCATCCCTCGAAGACACGCCCACTTTCACCTTCAATGTGCCGCTCTCACCGAGCGTGAATTTAGGTGATTACCGCGCTGTGCGGGTGAAACACCAGCCGGTGGAGGTTGCAGACGATGCCGTGGCGGAGGCCATGGGGCGCCTTCAAGCCGAGCACGCGCTGCTCGAGCCAATCAAGCGTCCGGCGCAACTTGGTGACGTTCTCACCATTGACGCCCACGGCACGCTAAACCACGGCGACGAGGACGCGGAAACTCTCGCTGACGAAAAAGACATGGACTTGCTGCTGGAGGCCGAATCCGAGTGGCCGATGCCTGGCCTGACCGGCAAACTGGTGGGCATGGAGATAGACGAGATACGCGAGTTTGAGCTGCGTTTTCCAGAGGACTACGCGAACGAAAACCTGGCGGGCCAGAGGGTACACTGGACCATCAATTGCAAGGGGGCTAAGAGTCGCACCCTACCGGAAATGAACGATGAATTCGCCGTGCTGGTATCAGCCGAGCACGAGACCTTACTGGAATTGCGCGTGGCGGTGCGGGAGCAGCTTGAGCAGGCCGCCACCGCGCAAAAGAGCCGCGAATACCGCCGCGAGGTCGTCGACGCGGTGCTTCAGGGCTGCGAGGTCTCCTTCCCGCCAATCATGCTGCGGGAAAGGGTCAACAACCTTGTGAAGGAACAGGAGAGCGCGTTGCGGTCACGCGGCCTAACGCTTCCGGATTACCTGAAGGTGGAGAACAAATCCGAAGAAGAGTATCGCGCCGAGGTTGAGCCCGATGCCGTCGCACAGCTACAGCGTTCGCTGATGCTCACCGAGATTGTGGAAGCGGAGAGTCTCGCGGTGGACGGAAAACAAGTTGACGAGCACATAGAGAAGACTGCGGCTCCGTTCGGAGATTCGGCCGACAAAATCCGCGCTATGCTGCGCAAGGGCAATGGCCGCCGCTCCGTGGAACTGGATCTGCTTACAGAAATAGCGCTTGCACGGCTGGAGGCCATCGGAAAGGGCGAAGCGCCGGAACTACCCCCGAAAGCCAAGCCGGAAGCCGCAGCCGACGCCACAGACGACAGCGGCGCTGAGACTGCGGAAGACACACCCGCAGCGGCTGCCGACAGCGAATAATCTACCACAAACAGGAAGGCAAACCGATGAACGAAAACTTGATCCCCATGGTAATTGAAACCACCAGTCGCGGCGAGCGCGCCTACGACATTTACTCGCTGCTCTTGAAGGAGCGCATTGTGTTCGTGGGCACGGCCATCACCGACCACGTGGCCAACCTGATGGTGGCACAACTGCTTTACCTTGACCAACAAGATCCGGAAAAGCAGATTAACATGTACGTGAACAGCCCCGGCGGGATGATTTACGCAGGGTTGGCCGTGTACGACACCATGCGGCTGGTGCGCGCACCCATCGCCACTTATGCCGTCGGGGTGACGGCATCCTTCGGCACCGTACTGCTCACCGCCGGAACCTCCGGACAGCGCTACGCGCTGCCCAACGCCACCATCCATTTGCATCAACCACTCGGGGGTGCAGAGGGTCAGGCGCGCGACATCGAGATTCAGGCGAAGGAAATCGTGCGGTTGCGCACGCGGCTTAACGAGATTCTGGCCGAGCACACCGGTCAGGATTTCGAGGCCATCGAGCGCGACACCGACCGCGATTACTGGATGACCGCACACCAAGCGGTGGAGTACGGGATCATCGACGAGGTACTTGAGCCAACCGGCGCTGACGATGAAAAGGACGCCAAGGATGACGCAAAGGGCAAAAAGGCGAAGAAGTCCAAGAAAAAATGAACGCCAGCGTGACTGGCAATAGCAGCAGCGAAATGGGGCGATCCGCCGGTCGCCCCATGGCCGTTAATCGCATCTCGACTAGTTAGGCTATGGGCGTGAGCATAGCGCAGTGGCGCAACCTGATTATCGACATGGACGGCGTGCTTTGGCGCGGCGAAACTGCGCTGCCCGGCCTAGGCGCATTTTTCAAAGTGCTGCGCGAGAGCGAGCGGCGCATCGTACTGGCCACGAACAATTCAGGCCGCACCGTTCCCCAATACGTGGCGAAGCTGGAGCGCATGGGAGTGCAGGTGGCAGCGGACGAAATCCTTACGTCCGCGCAGGCCACAGCCAGCTACCTTGCCGGCGCAACCCCGACGGGCAGCCGCGTATCAGTCATCGGCGGCGATGGCCTGCGCGCCGCACTGCAAGAGCAGAGCTTCGTTCTCAGCGACGAAAACCCGGCCTATGTCGTGGTGGGTTTTGATTTCGAACTCAA
>CAJWGI010000262.1 GCA_913031335.1 uncultured Anaerolineales bacterium
CCACGTAATCTTTTCCCTCCAGCCGCCATTTTCCGGCGGATTTTACCTCGGCCTCGCTGCCCAATTGATGCAGATCGGCGAATGCCATCACCTCGGCGCGGATATAACCGGCCTGCATGTCGCTGTGGATGACGCCGGCAGCCTGGCAGGCGCTCGCGCCCGCGCCGAGCGGCCACGCGCGCACCTCCTCTGCGCTGACAGTGAAGAACGAGCGCAGGCCAAGCATGTCATAAGCGCCCCGGATGACGCGAGTGAGACCGGGCTCGCTGAGCGAGTACTCCTGCATGAAAAATGCGGCGTCCTTTTCATCCAGCTGCGCTATTTCCATTTCCAGCTTGCCCATCAAGGTGAGCAGGTTTTGCGCCTGCCGGCAGTCGAATTCGGGGCCGAGGATTTCCTGCGGGCTCGGCGCGCTCTCATCGCTGTTGAGCACCAGCAGCACAGGCTTGCGCGTGAGCAACCCGAAGCCGGATAGCAAGCGCATGTCCTCCGGACCTAGCTGCAGTTCGCGGAGCGGCTGCCCGCTTTCCAGCGCAGCCTGGAACTGTGCGAAAAGACCCTGCTCGCGTTCGATTACCGCGCGCTTGCGGCCCCCGCCTTTGCTCCATTCCTCCTGCGAGCGCTGCAACTTGCGCTCTACAGTGAGCATATCATTCAGGGCGAATTCGTCCTCAAGCGCGGAGATGTCGCCGGCTGCATCCATACCCTCAAACGGGTGGGGAACACTCGGCTCCTGAAATGAGCGCACCACGTGTACGAACCCTTCGACTTGCGAGAGCGTGCTAAGCAGGGTCGGGGAAAATGCACCCCGGTCGCCCTGCACTCCGGCGATGTCCTGGAAGGTCACCTTTGCGTGCGTGGTCTTTTTCGGGCGGCAATGCTGCGAAAGCCAGTCCACGCGCTGGTCGGGCACGTTCACAATGGCGGTGTTGATTTGCACCTGGCCGCCGCCGGCCATCTGACCGGTGGGTTTCTTTCCGCCGGTGAGCGCGTTGAACAGAGTGGTTTTTCCACATTGCGGCAGACCGATGATGCCAAGTTTCATAGGGGGTTATCTTGACCGGAACAGGGGGTTGGCTTAGAATGCGTCATGCAGGCGCCGAAGTGGCGGAATTGGCAGACGCGCGCGACTCAAAATCGCGTACCCTTAGGGTGTGTGGGTTCGATCCCCACCTTCGGCATGGCATCGTGTAGAGAGAGAGCGGCGCTTTCGCCGATGGGCTTCATCCCAGCCCCAGACTGCAATTCTATCACGGCATGACCCGTTACGATTACAAATACCAGCGCAAGCAACAAGCGGGTGCCTTGCGCCCGCAGCGCATGCGCCGCGTCAGCCGGCCAGCGCTCTACAACCTTCTCTTCGGGTTGCTGGTCGGGCTGGCAGCCAGCCTTTATTACGCATGGGAGATAGCGCCGGTGCAATACGTGGACAATAGCCCGCATGCCCTCCGCGGAGGAGATGCACACGATTACCTGCTTTTGATTGCGCAGACTTACGCCGTGGAGCAGGATATCGGCAGGGCGCACGTTCACCTCGGCACGCTGGCATTGGAGGAGCCGGCGCAGTTCGTGGCCGGGCGCGCGGAGGAGATGATTGCCGCCGGGTTCAACACGGCCGATATTCGCGCGATGGCCGTGCTGGCGCAGGCGCTTGGGGCCACCACTCCCGCTATGGACCCTTACCTGCGATGAGGGTGATACGGGGGAATTTGCTCTTGTTGGGCCTAGGTGTCGGCGTTGTCATCGGTCTGCTATCCGGGTGGGTGGTTTATCCGCGTGACGCTGGATTGGCTTCTCCGGAAGGCTTGCGGCAGGATTATCAGGAGATGTACATGGTCATGGTCGCCGCCGCCCACCGCGGGAATGGTGACCTTGAGCGCGCGCGTGTGCGCCTGGAAGCCCTAGGATTGAGCGATTCGCTGCCGGCCATCACCGCGCTGGCGCAACGTTCGGCGGCAAAAGGACGCGCCCCATTTGATGTGGCCGTGCTGGGAGAACTTGCGCTTGCGCTGAGCAGAGGTGGGCTGCAGCCGGCAGCAGAGCTGCTTCCTGCGCCGCTGCCCACACTGGAAACTATCGCAACAACGACGCCTGAACCGAAGGCTGTCACTCCCACTGTGGCGCCCACCGCTGCGGGCACGAACGAATTCAAATTGATTGTCAGAGATGCCATATGCGAGCAGGGCCTGGATGTGCCGCTGCTGCAGGTGCGGGTGGTTGATGCCGCTGTTCGGCCGCTGCCCGGGGTGCTCTTGACCGTGGACTGGGCCGGCGGGCACGACATCTTCGCCACCGGACTGTACCCGGAAGTTGGACTGGGATATGCGGATTTTACTATGACACCCGGGGAAGTGTACTCGCTGCAGGTGGGCAGCCAGACTCCGGCGGCGCGGGGTCTGGCGAGCGAGCAATGCCGCGCGGGAAACGGTGTGGTCTTCGATGGCTCCGTTTACCTGCGGTGGCAGCGGGAAAGGTAAAGGACAGCGTGACCTATCACGACATCTCGCTCACGTTGAGCCCTGACTTGCCGGTGTGGCCGGGCGACGCGCAGATTCAGTTCGAACGAACGAGCGACATGGCTGCTGGCGCGAAGGCGAATGTCACTCGCATCGCGATGAGCGTGCACACGGGCACTCATCTCGATGCGCCGCTCCACTTCATCGGGGACGGCAAGGATGTCACCACGCTCGCACTTGAAACCCTCATCGGGCCGGCGCAGCTTGTGGAAGTTGCGGATGCCGATGCAATCGACGCCGCCGTTCTGGATTCGCTCTCAATCCCCGCCGAAACCGAACGCTTGCTCATCAAGACGCGTAATTCACATTTGTGGTCCCAACCGAAGGCCACTTTCCACACTGATTTTGTGGCCGTGGCGGCTTCTGGCGCGGACTGGCTT
>CAJWGI010000263.1 GCA_913031335.1 uncultured Anaerolineales bacterium
TGGCTGGCGCTACGCAAACACGCGCTCGCCACAGCTCTACATTGAGCGCTTGAAGCCGGGAAAATTCGGAGCCAGCCACTTTCCTTTCTCACCCGCAGTCAGCGAAAAACGCGCAATCGACCGGCAGAATGAAATGAACGAAACCATGATGATGGGGCTTCGCCTGCTGCGTGAGGGAGTGCCCCGCAGCACCTTTCAATCACGGTTCGGCGTCCACATTGAACACGAGTACGGCGCGCCCCTGCGGCGGTTGCGATCCCAGGGCTTGCTCGCCCCCGACGGGGATAGAGTACGCCTGAGCAGCGCCGGACGTTTACTGGGAAACCGCGTGTTCGCGGAGTTTGTTTGACGTGGCGATGCAAGCTCACCCACAGCCGGGGTCCAAAGTGCGCTGGACGACAGAGTCCGTACTGGTGACGCTGGTAATGCTGCTGGCAGCGTGCGGTCGGTCGGCACCGCCGGTAGTTCCCATCAGCCCCGACAATATCGCTGAGTTGGAGCGCATTGGTGACATCACCGTGACGCCACTCCACGGAGTGAACTGGCCGGAGGGCAGCCCGGGGCTCGCGGTAATTCGCGGCGAGAACGTGCATGTATATGACCTCGCCACCCTGACTGAACAGGTGCTTCCGGTGGAGCATCCCAGGGTCATCGCCTTCACTCAATCCGGAGACAAAATCGCGGTTGGCGCCGTTGATGGCGATTTGACTCTGTGGGATTTAAGCGGCGAGCAGCAGGCCGCCCTGCCCGGCCACACGGCGGAAGTCACGGCAATTGCTTTCTCCGCGGACGGACGCGCGCTGGCTACCCTCGACATCAACAAGCAGGTTTATCTCTGGAATCTGGAAGACTCGCGCCTGATGAGCGTCATTAATCTCTCTGCCTGGCCAGCTCCCAGCGCAAGAATCGAGAACATACGCCTTTCTGCGGATGGCGGCACGCTCGCCATACTTTCCGTTGACACCGCTCCAACCATCAAGGTCATGGACGCACGCGCCGGAAAAAGCCTGCGCACGTTGAAGTGGACGCAACACGCGCGCCCGTTCTACAACTTCATGTTCAGTCCAGACTGGAACACGGTGGCGTGGGTTGCGGGTGGAACTGTGCAGCTTATGGACGTGCGCAGCGGCAGCGCCGGGCCCGCCCTAGCTCACGAAGACGCGCTGAGCGAATGGCGCTTCTCTCCGGATGGAAGCACGTTCGCAACGCGCACGGCCGAGACGATCGCCGGGAAATTCACCGGGGTGGTAAAACTGTGGGACCCGCAATCCGGCGCAGCCCGGCACACGCTCGCGCACCCTGACTTCGTCAGCGCCATAGCCTTCAGCCCCGACTGGGAGCGTATTGCCACCGCAACCGGCTTCGGTGAAATGCACCTGTGGGAAACACACACCGGCCGGGAGACCGCGCTTATTCCCGGCCACAGCGACACAGTTTGGGCGCTGGCGTTTTCGCCCGACGGGGAATTAATCGCATCCGCATCCAGCGATGGCAGCGTACGCCTATGGGATGCGAACAGCGCAGATGCGCTGGCCACTCTATCGGCTGCCCCGAAAACCACACTCGCTGACGTCCGGTTTTCCCGAAACGGTGACTGGATTGCCGCTGTGGCAGACGACGGTGAAATCACCATCTGGGGCATCTCAACAGGGAAATAACATTTCGCGAGACGCGAGCGCATTCCGGATTCGGACTGCTATAATGGCCGCGCCATGAACGGCAGCAAATCAAAGCGGAGTCAGCATGTGGTGGTTGCGGCTGCGGCGACTTTGACCCGACCTACTCATCCTTGCCGATGTGCTGGTGCTAATCCGAGCAGGCTCTTCGGAGTGAAATGATCTCCATCGAACGGAACACTCTGAACGCATGGCTGGTGCACCTGTTCACCGCGAGCGGTTTACTGTGGGGCTTCCTGGCAATCCTGGCAATCGTGGCCAATTCCTGGCGGCTGGCCTTGCTTTGGATGAGCGTGGCCGTGGCTGTGGATGCGGTCGACGGGCCGCTCTCACGCAGGCTTCGGGCCCGACAGCGTCTGCCACAATTTGACGGCGCACTTCTCGACGCCGTGGTGGACTTCCAGAACTACGTCGTCGTTCCCGTTCTGTTCATGCATATGGCCGGCCTGCTGCCCGCACAGGCATCGGTGTGGGCCGTCGCAATTGTGCTGCTTGCCTCGGGGTACTGGTTCGGGCAGAGCGACGCAAAAACCTCCGACAATTATTTCAAAGGCTTTCCATCCTATTGGAACGTGACGGTGTTTTATCTGTTTCTTTTCGGGTGGGATGCGCGCATCAACCTTGCCATCGTGCTTGCGCTGAGTGCGTTAGTGTTCGTGCCCATAAAATACTTTTATCCCACTCGCGCGCCGGTATCGCGCACAACCGCGATCACCATTGCGCTGTTTTGGGGCGCGCTTGGACTGGTAGTGTTACTGCGCTTCCCGAACCCGCAGCCATGGGCGCTATGGGGCTCTCTCGCATGTGCGCTCTATTACGTGTTGATGAGCATACGCCGCACACTGATTGACCGGCGGACGGTCGTTTAGCGACTTTTCGGCAGCGGATAACTAGCAGCCAACTCGCGCGCAGCCGCTAGGTCGGCAAGAGTATTGATATTGCAAAACGTCCCTCCGCCCGGGTCGAAACGTTCAATCTCCTCTAGCTCCACATAACGCACTTTCACATCTCCAAAGAAACTGATGACCCGCCGGCGGCCCGCGTCCAGCGCATCCACAATAGGCCGCACGCAACTCTTGCGATAGAGCGCGCGCAGTGGCTCAATGCGGTCGCTGTCACCCATTCGCGGCACGACAGCATCCCAACCAGGGGCCAAGCCCAGGATATGCTCCAACAACGGGCGATTGACGAATGGCATGTCG
>CAJWGI010000264.1 GCA_913031335.1 uncultured Anaerolineales bacterium
CGCGCCCTCAGCATCGCGACCGGTGATGTCAGCCTGAGCGACGCCTAGCACTAACGCGTTGTGACCCACGCCCGGCTGTGAGCAGCATTTCCTGAGCGTGTACATCAGCAAAGCCATTGTTGCACCGCCGACGCCCCGACCGATTGACAACCGGAATGCGCCCGGAACTAATCTCGCTGGCACTCGCTCTTGCGGCGCGGTTTCTCGGGCCGGCTGCCGCCCGCCAAACCGCCCTCGCGCTGCCCGCCGCGGCCGTTGCCGTCCGTGGCGAGACATAGTCGGCCACAGGCATCAGCGATGAGTTCACCACCTCCCGGTCCGTATCCCCGAGGTACCGCATTCGCGTGCGCTTCCCCAGCGACCTGCGTCGGCTGCAACCGCAGTCGCCCTGAGAATAGTGGTAGAATAATCCGCGCCCGCTGTGGCGGCTGAGAAGGAAAAGCCCACATGCTTACCACCGAAGAAGTCACCTACATGGCTGAGCTCGCCCGGCTGAAACTGAGCACGCGCGAAACCGAGACGTTCAGAGAGCAACTTTCCGCGGTGCTCGATTACGTGGATTGCATCAGCGAACTCGACCTCTCCGCCGTTGCCCCCACGCGCAGTGTGGCGCCGCTGCGCAGCGCGCTCCGTGCCGACGAGGTGCGCGAGTCGCTCCCGCGCGAAGAGCTGCTGCGCAACGCCCCCGAAACCGAGGCCGGCTGCTTTCGCGTTCCGGCCATATTAGATGAAGGCTGAAATCCGCTTTTCGCCCGGCGCACTCCGGGGATCTCCATCGTGGAGTTGATTGAGCAGTCGCTGCGCCGCGCGGGGGATATGCTCCGCACCAGCGAGGTATCCAGCGTCGAATTAACCGAGGCCTGCCTGCGCCGAATCGAGAGCGCTGAACCAGACCTTCATGCTTTCCTGGCGGTGAGTGGAGACCTAGCCATGCAGCAGGCCCGGCGTGCAGATCGTGCCTGGGCCGCCTGGCGCAGAGGCAAGGTCAGCCAGCAACCATCCCCACTTAATGGAATCCCGCTCGCCATCAAAGATGTACTCTGCGTGGCCGAACTCGCCGCCACAGCCGGCTCGCGCATACTGGAAAACTTCGTGCCCGCCTACGATGCCACAGCTAGCGCGCGCTTGCGCGCGGCCGGCGCGGTCTTTCTGGGGAAGACGAACACGGACGAATTCGCCATGGGCTCATCCACCGAGAATTCCGGTTTCGGCCCGACCCGCAATCCGTGGGACCCGCAGCGCGTTCCGGGCGGCTCCTCCGGCGGCAGCGCGGCCGCGGTGGCCGCCCGCATGGCTTTCGGCGCACTCGGCACTGATACCGGCGGCAGCGTGCGCCAGCCGGCGGCACTATGTGGCGTGGTCGGGCTTAAGCCCTCCTACGGCCGCATCTCCCGTTTTGGGTTGATTGCCTTCGGCTCCTCTTTCGACCAGATCGGCACGCTCACGCGCACCGCAGAGGATGCGGCACTGCTGCTGCAAACCCTGGCCGGGCCGGATGCCCGCGACGCGACCAGCGTGCCCACGCCGCCGCCAGACTACCTTGGCGCGCTCTCGCAGGCAACAGATTTAGCTGGGCTGCGCATCGGCGTACCCGAGGAATACTTCGACGCGGGCGTGCAGCCGGAGGTGGAAACGCGGGTGCGCGCCGCTATCGAGGTACTCGCCGAGTTCGGTGCAGAGATTTTCCCGGTGCGACTGCCGCACACTGAACATGCGCTGCCGGCCTATTACCTCATTGCCAACGCCGAGGCCTCCGCAAACCTGGCTCGCTACGATGGCATGCGCTATGGCCAACGCCACAGCGACCACAACCTGTGGGAAACTTATGTGAACACGCGCAGCGCCGGGTTCGGCCCTGAAGTCAAGCGACGCATCATGCTGGGCACTTATGCCCTTGCCGCCGGGTATTACGATGATTATTACCTGCGCGCCCAGAAAGTACGCACTCTCGTGAAACAAGACTTTGACACTGCATTCGAGCAGGTCGATGTCATCGCCGGGCCGACCACCCCGACCACCGCTTTCAAGTTGGGTGAAAAAACGGACGACCCGCTGCAGATGTACCTATCCGACGCTTTTACATTGTCATGCAACTTGGCCGGGCTACCCGGGCTCTCACTGCCCTGCGGCCTGGATATCAACGGGCTGCCCATCGGGATGCAGTTGCTTGGCCCGGCATTTGCAGAGCAGCGCCTGCTAAACGTGGCGCATGTTTTCCAGCAAGCCACTGACTGGCAGCGGCACGCCCCCGCATTGGAGAATTAAGATGAAAGTGATCATACCGTTGGCCGGATTCGGAACGCGTCTGCGACCGCACACGTTCAGCAAACCGAAGCCACTGATGAACGTGGCCGGCACCCCGGTGCTCGGCCATGTGCTGGGGATGTTCCGCGATGTGGAGGTCGAGGAATTCATTCTCATCACCGGTTACATGGGTGAGCAGATTGAGGCCTACATCAGCGCGGAATACCCCGACATCGAGGCGCGCTTTCTGGAGCAAAAGGAACTCAACGGCCAGTCCCCGGCTGTGCTGCTGGCGAGGGATTTCGTGAGCGGCCCGCTGCTGATCGGCTTCGCGGATACCATCGTGGAAACCGACCTGACCGGGCTGCACGCCGAGGCCTGCGATGCGGTCGCATGGGTGAAACAGGTGCAGGACCCGCGCCGGTTCGGGGTCGCTGTGCGCGGCGAGGGCGGCTACGTTAATCGCATTATCGAAAAACCGGATTCAGTGAGCAACAATCTGGCTGTGGTCGGATTCTATTTCCTACAGGATGGCGCTCGCCTAATGGACGCGATTGAGAAACAGGTCGGCGGCCACATGCAGACCAAGGGCGAGTATTATCTCGCCGACGCGATGCAGATATTGC
>CAJWGI010000265.1 GCA_913031335.1 uncultured Anaerolineales bacterium
AAGCGGCGCACTGCGTGCATCTCCACGCAGGCGGGCTGCGCCCTCGGGTGTCAGTTCTGCGCCACCGGGCAAATGGGTTTTGAGCGTAATCTGACCGTGGGCGAGATTGTCGCGCAGGCGCTGTGGGCTTCCCGTCTGCTGCGCACCGAAGGGCTCACATTGACCAATATTGTGCTAATGGGAATGGGCGAACCGTTCCACAATTATGCAAACTCGCTGGCCGCGCTCGACCGGCTGAGCGACGCGGAAGGCATGGCCATGGGCGCAAGACGCATTACAGTATCCACGGCCGGGCTCACGCCCGCTATCCAGCGTTTTGCGCATGCGGGGCGGCGCGAGCGATTGGCAGTCTCGCTCCACGCCGCCACCGACGAACTGCGCAGCAGTTTAACGCCCGTCAACCGCCGTTACCCGCTCGCGCCGCTGCTGGCCGCATGCCGCGAATATACTGAACTGACCGGCCGGAGACTGTCGTTTGAGTGGGCACTTATTGACGGGGTCAACGACAGCAAAGAACAGGCTCAGGCGCTGTGCGAGCTGCTCGCCGGAATGCTATGCCATGTGAATCTCATCCCGCTGAACCCCACGGCCGATTACTCCGCCGCCCCGACCAGCAGAGAATCGGCGGCGTGTTTCAAAGCGCAGTTGGATGCAGCCGGAATCCCCGCAACGGTGCGCGTGCGCCGCGGATTGGATATCCGCGCCGGTTGCGGCCAATTGCGCTCCCAGCGCGCAAAGGCGCAATGATGAAGATTCTTTCAGTCATCGGGACCCGCCCCGAAGCGGTCAAGATGGCCCCGGTGGTGGCTGCGCTAGCGGGCAGCCCAGGCGTGCAGGCGCATGTGTTAGTCACCGCGCAACACCGGCAGCTGCTCGACCAAGTGCTGCGCCTTTTCGATATCACGCCGGATTATGACCTTGATGTGATGAGCGCAGACCAGGCGCCTGCCGACGTTTTCGCGCAGGTACTGGAACACATCCGGCCTGCGCTGGCAGATTTGCAGCCGGACTGGATGCTGGTGCAGGGCGACACCACCACGGTGCTGGCTGCCACGCTGGCAGCCGCTTACGCCCGCGTGCCCGTGGGTCATGTGGAGGCCGGACTGCGCACCTACGACCGCACCAATCCATTCCCCGAAGAGCTCAACCGCGCGCTGACCGATCACGCCGCCAGCCTGCACTTCGCCCCCACAGAGAATGCGCGCAGCGCTCTGATGCGCGAGGGAATCTCGGAAGAAAGCGTGTACGTCACCGGCAACACCGTGATCGATGCGCTGCAGGTGATCACCGCGCGCCGGTTGCCGCAATCATCCACAGATATTTTGGGCCCACTGCCCGAAAAGAAACGCTTGATTCTGGTGACCGCCCACCGCCGCGAGAACTTCGGCGCGCCGCTCGAGCGCATTATCGCCGCCCTGCTGGAATTGGCGCACCGCGACGACGCGCACATCGTCTATCCGGTTCATCCCAACCCCAGCGTGAACGGCCCGATCAGGAAAGCGCTGGGAGGTAATGCCAACATCAGCCTGCTTCCACCGCTGGACTACCTGACCTTCGCCCATCTGATGAAACGAGCACATCTTATTCTCACCGATTCGGGCGGCATTCAAGAGGAAGCCCCAGGCCTCGGCGTGCCGGTGCTGGTGATGCGGGCAGTCACCGAGCGCCCCGAAGCAATCGATGCCGGGACGGCCGCGCTGGTAGGCGCCGAAACACGAAAAATAGTGGTCGCAACCACGCGCCTTCTGGAAGATGAGGACGCGCACCAAGAAATGGCGCAGGCGGTCAATCCCTTCGGGGACGGGCGCGCAGCGCAGAGAATCGTGGGGATATTGTTGCGGCAGTCTCAAGATTAGGGGGGCACGCTGCGCGCACTTGCAGCGCATCGCCATAATGACTATACTGTGAGCACAGCATCCACAATTGGATTAAGGAGCGTCAAACTATGCCATTTTCCGCAGATGAACAGGGTCAGGGCCTGGTGGAGTACGCGTTGATCCTGGTATTGGTAGCCGTAGTCGTTATAGTGATTCTGGCGCTGCTCGGGCCGGCGATTGGTGACATGTTCACCAATCTGATGGAATCGCTCGGCGGCGGCGCATAAAGGAGAACCTGGGTAATAATCTGAGCGCACGCACAGCCTCGAAATGACTCAACGTGCATGCCCGCTTGCAGCCGCAGAAGACTCTCGTTGCCAGTCATAATCGCCCCTATATTTCACTCCGGCGCGCGCGGGTTGCAGGCCCGATAGAAGCCGACGCCATGTCCGGATGGGTCACACGCCTGCTACTGCTGGGCGACCGTCTGTTCTGGAAAATCACTGATTTTATGTTGCCGCCCAGTTGCGTCTGCTGCGGCCAATCAGGCAGCACCTTTTGCGCCGATTGTCACTTCTCGGTACAGCTGCTGCCCTCCCCGCTCTGCGGCCAGTGCAGTTATCCGCTGCAACGCGGCAAGCGAGAATCATGCGACATCTGCCGCAGATATAGCCTCAGGCTCGATCGGTTGGTTTCCGTGGCATTTCACCAAGGCGCATTGCAGCGAGCGATTCACAGTTTCAAATATCAGCGCAACCGCGCTTTAGCGCACAGTTTGGGAGAAATGGTGCTACAGGCGCTGCCGGCAGACCTTCCCCCGCAGACGCTTCTTGCGCCGGTGCCACTCTCGGACGAACAGCTGCGTGAGCGCGGTTTCAACCAGGCGGGCATCTTGGCGAATTACGTTGGGCGTTCGCTGGATATTCCGGTTGAAACGAGCACGCTTCGCCGCGTCCGCGACAGCAAAACGCAGGTCGGCCTCAACATGGCGGAACGTCGCCAAAACGTGGCCGACGCTTTCCGCGCGGAA
>CAJWGI010000266.1 GCA_913031335.1 uncultured Anaerolineales bacterium
GCCGCCGGTTGAAACCGGCGCAGCGCCTCCAAGATATTCAGCGTACCAATGCAGTTGACGGTGACATCGAGCTGCGGGTCGCGCATAGAGTACGGATGCGAGGTATGCGCGGCACAATGGAAAAGGAATGCTGCGTTCTGTACCACGGAAGCCACCGCGTCGAATTCGCAGATGTCAGCCGAAACCAGTTCGACGCTATCATCAATGCCCTTAATGTTGGCGATGTCGCCCCCGGAGCGAGGGTCGAGCGAATCAATTATTGCCACCTCCGCACCGCCCTCAACCAGAGAGTGCGCCAGGTTGCTGCCGATGAAGCCCAAACCGCCGGTTACGACGACACGCTGGCCGGCGAATTTCCCGAAGGCCTCACTGCTCACGTGAATGCTCCTTAAGACCGTCCCAGTAGAAGTTGATGGTATTTTCCAGCCCCTCCGCAAAACTGACGCGCGGATACCAGTCTGCGTCCTCACGCAGCTTGCGATTGTCGGCGATAAAGTCGCCGACATCCATCTTCTTCTCCGCAGCCGGAAATGGCACCCGTCGGATTTCAGCCTTTACCCCGACCGTTTCATTGACTGCATCCACTAGCTGCCTAATCATCTCGTGAAACTTTAGGCCGCTGCCGGAACCGAAAACATAGGCTCTCCCCGCCGTGCGCGGCGATGCCGCCGCCTGCAACAGCGCGTCTACCACATTCTGCACATATGAGTAATCGCGAACGAAGTCGCCCGGTTCGTAAACTGTCAGCGGCTCCCCGTTCATCGCCCGCCACAACATGAAATTAAGTATTCCCCGCTGCGGATTGTTCACCTGCTGCCGCTCTCCGAAAACATTTGCAAGGCGCAGCGTGGTGGTCTTCAGGCCATAGTTCTGGTGGTACACGTGAAGATATTTCTCACAGGTAAGTTTGTGCGCGTCGTACAGAGTGAGCGGCCAATCGGGTTGATCTTCCGCCACCGGCAGCGTGATCGCACGTCCAACTTGCGTGACTGTGCCCGGCATGACCACAGCGGCCTCGGGGCACAGCTGCCGACAGCCCTCCAGCAGCGCCAGCGTTACGCCGCAATTTGCCTGCAGATCCTGAAGAGGATCGTCCATTGATTGCACATGACTGGTCTGTGCCGCCAGATGAAAGACATAATCTTGCCCCGGCAGCAGAGCACGCAGAGCCGATACGGCAGAATCCGCCGTGCTCATATCCACCAGTTCAACACGCACTCGGTCTTTGACCAGCGCAATGTTCGCCTCCTTCTGCAGCGAGCGCGTTAGCAGCGTGACCTGACAACCCAGCGAGAGGCAGCGCAACGCGAGATTGCTGCCGATGAAGCCCAGCCCGCCGGTAATCAGCACCCGACGCCCGGCGATGGCTGAAAAATCCATATGCCGCCGCTATCACCCGCGCAAAATCATACAATCCGCGCCGTGGGTATGTGCGTGATGAACCGGCCTCCCTGCTCACGAAAGGTCTGTTCCTTGGAGGCGATTTCGTTCAAGTGATTCCACGCCAGCACAAAAGCGTAATCCGGGTAATCAGCCGCAAACCGGTCAATCGGCACAATGGGAATGCGCGTGCCCGGCGTGAAGAGCCCGTGTTTCGAGGGCGTGTTATCGCAGACGTATTCCAGCATGTCGGACCCGATGCCGCAGTAGTTTAAGATGACCGTGCCTTTTGAGGAAGCCGCATAGCCGACCACGCGGGCGCCATCAACTTGCAGGCGCTGCAGCAGTTCCCTCAATGAGGTGCGCGATTGCTGCACACGCTCCGCGAAAGCCGAATAGGTCTGCAGCAACGCGAGCCCATATTCGCTCTCGGCAGCCAGCTGCGCCGTGACCGATGGCTCGGTCGCACGGCTGCACGCTGACCGGCAGCCATAAACCCGCATTGACCCGCCGTGCACCGGTATCGGTTCAACGCGGAAGATTCGCAGGCCGTGCTTTTCGAACAGCCGGCACAGAGAGGTCACGCTAAAGTAATACACATGCTCATCATAAATCTGGTCGTAGGCCAGCTGCGTCATGATTTCCAGCAGGTAAGGGTCTTCAAAAATGAAGACGCCCTCCGCATCGAGCAACGTCTCGAGGGCGCGCGCCACGCCGTTCAGGTCTGGGATGTGGCAGAGCACGTTCGCGCCGATCACCAGCTGCGCCGGACAGTGCTCGGCGCGCAGGCTGGCCGCCAGTTCTGTGTCGAAGAACTCGGAAACGATATGCAGCCCTTTTTCTCGCGCGACCGCGGCAACATTTGCAGATGGCTCAATGCCGATCGCTCTGGGGCTGTACGCCGCCAGTTTCTGCAGCAGGATGCCATCGTTGGCGCCGATTTCCACAACAGGCAGACGCTCGTCGTACAGGATTTCGGCGCCGATACTGGACGCCAGTCTGCCGAAGTGATCATCCATGACGCGCGAGATTGACGAAAAATAAGCATAGTGGTCATGGAAAAGTATGTCCGGGTCGACGGCTTCCAACAGCTGAACCATGTGGCACGAGTCGCAGAAGCCGGCCTGCAACTGAAAGGTGTATTCCGGATGCGAAAGCTGCGCGCAAGAGAGAAAGGCGTTGGCGATGGGCATTTTGCCGAGGTCAAGGAAGGGATGCAAAGACGAGCCCCCGCAGATGCGGCAGCTAAACGTTGTGGCGGGTGGTTTCGGCGCGTTCATGCTTCCTTCTGGTGCTTTCCGGGCGGAATTATAGCGCGCGGCCCGCGTGGGGGGTTATGTATGGGCAGCCGCCGGGCGGGTGTGACGCGCGCACGCTTCACTGTTTCTGGGCCACCCACTTCTGGATGTTCTCCCCGACCGCGTCCACTGCGGCACTGCTGAGCTCTGGATACATCGG
>CAJWGI010000267.1 GCA_913031335.1 uncultured Anaerolineales bacterium
ATGAAGATGGAGTCAGCGCTGATTATGTCTCCGCAGGAAACTATGAGCTGGAGGTGGCCGGGGAGCGCGTACCCGCCCGCGCCACGCTGCGACCTTTGTATGACCCGAATAACGAAAGGACAAAAATCTGAAACAAGTGCGCCTTGTAACTATAGACCATGCCCAACACGGGTGTAATTCCTGGTGAGGAGCATTGCTGAATGACTGATAATCTGGCTGTTGAGACTGTGACGCCGACGCTCACCGCAACGCGCGAAGAGTTGGAACCCGCAGAGTAGGACGTTCTGGAGACAGCGCAGCGGTTCTAATAGCCGGCTTTTCGCCCGGCGTTATTTTCCACGCAACCGCCCGGCGTCCGCACCCTGAGTGCGGCCATGGTCGGTCTCAGCGTCGTAGGTCAGGTTGCGGTCGCGGAAGCTGGCGTGGTTCGCCGTAACCTCCTCGTTTGCCTGCTCGCACTCGGTCGCGGTGCGCACCTTCTCTTCGTTCACTGCCGTCAATTCCACTAGCTCCTCCCGGTGTCCATCCTCGTGGACCAGCAGCGCGTTGTAGAAACTGAGCCACTCGGCCTGAAGCGCCTCTGATCCCTGCGCGAAGTTGACCCAGTGCGGCATGGAGGTTTCGATACCCGTGCTAATCTGCGCCTGTTCCAGGCGCGTGCAATCGGCCGCCTGATAGCTCCACGAGAAGCGCGTCACCCCGGCCATCGGTTCTCCGTCCACCGACGGCGCACCTGCGCGCATGTTGTCATAGACCTCATCCCCGCTCGCGCCGCTGACCTCGTAATGTGTGCAGTAATCGCACAGCGGATAGTCGGAGGCCACTGCGGGTTCCTGTTCTGCCTCCTCCGCGGCCTGTTGCAGGTTTACGGCCGCCCCGGCCACATCCATCGAGCTGCTGATGGTGGTAGGCGGACTTTGGTAAAAGGAGGCATCTAGGCCGGAGGCCACCAGTTCGCCCGTGGCCGCGCCGGAGCCATCCCAGGCGAAAAGCTCGTTCTCCGGCGTGACGAAATACCAGTCGCCGCTGGAGGCCTGCAACCATTTCTCGGCGCGACCGCCCCAATTGTCGTTTTTTGGACTGTACACAAATTCATGGAAATTGTGCAGGCGCATCCATTCCGGCTGTTCAACTGCGCTGTGGAAAGTAAAGCGCATGCTCTCCGGGTTTCTTATCACCACCGCCAGCGCCGCCGCGACAGTGGCGAACATCACAATTATGATTGGGTGGTTCCACTTGATGTGGATGCCTTTGATGGTCATTGTTCGTTTCCTTCCGCCGCGCCGGTTTGTAGGGCGCTGATTTGTGCGCGCAACTGCGCGATCTCGGTGGGGAGCTCCGGCTCAAGAGGCACTCCGATGGTTCTGGCGCGGTGCTTGCGGTTGGCGAGCTCAATGGCCAGGCGCAATCGCGCCGCGCGGCCGGGCCGTGCGCGGTCGTCCAGCATGGCCGGGCGCCCCGGGATGCCCGTCACGTGCGCATATTCTCTCTCGGAGAGAACAGCGCCAATCTCATCGCGTAGCTCATTTGTGAGTATATCCCGCTCCTGCCGATACGCCAACTGAAAACCGAGGTACCAGACCAGCAGCCCAAGCGCCGCAATCAGAATGCTCAGAGCTGTGCCCACGCCGGGGGAGCGCCCACCGAAATTGTGCAGCGCGTGCAATGCGTACGCGCCCAGCAGCCCGCCCGTGATGTACCCGGCATCTTTCCAGAAGCCGAGCGCGTGGCGCGCCATCCCAAAACCGGCGCCGACCAAGCCCGAGTACATCGCATGCGAGATACCGAACACCAGCCCGCGTAAAATGAACAGCTCGAAGAGCGCGTACCAGCCTCCGCTTTGCAGCGCATCCAAATAATAGATGTAGTTTTCAGCGGTTGCGAATCCCAGACCGACCATCGCGCCGTACACCATGCCGTCCAGCACACCGTCGAACTCCTGCCGCGCCAGCACGAAGACTGCGGCGATGGCGAGCGCCTTGAGAAATTCCTCCACGGCGGGCGCTACCAGCGTGTTTACGGTGTCGCGCGATAGCCAGGCCAGCGGGCTGATGAGTTGCGGGTTGAGCAGCTCGCTCAGCAGCACTGACGGCACCGTGCCCCATAGGAACACCAGCACCAGAAAATGGATTGGCTCGTGCTCATAGCGGTCGGCGCGGTAAAAGAGCAGCGCGAACAACGTGCCGGGGATGGCGCATGCCAGCAGAGAAGCAACTATCGCTACAGAGGGCTGGATCATACTGGCATTCTAGCATGACCCGGGCGAATCAATGGGCCGGGCGATCGCGCAACACACCTCCGCGAGCTTGGTGAGCCTGACCGACCACAAGAAATACGCTCGGGTCCACCTCCAGCACCAGCTGACGGAGCGCCTCCACTTCTGAACGGCTGATGGCGCAGAATAGCACCGATTTCTCTTGCCCGGAATATACGCCTCGTGCCTGCCATGTTGTCACCCCTCGGTGAAAGCGGCGCACGATTGCGTCGCCGACCTCCCCGGGATGTCTGGTGACCACTGTGACCGTGCGCACTACGCTTGGCCCTTCCAGCGTGAAATCGATAGCCAGCCCGCAGATAAACAGGGCCAGTGCTCCGAACAGGGCTGATTCCCAGCCGAACACCCAGCCTGCCAGCAGAATTCCGCTGTCAGTCAACAGCAGGATTTGGCTCATCGGCCAGCCAGTGAAGCGTTGTAGAATGCGCGCGTACACGCCGGTGCCGCCGGTGCTGCCCCGTCCACGGAAAATCAATCCGGCGCCGACTCCGCCGGTCAGGCCGCCGTAGAGCACATTTAGCATCGGGTTCTCCGATAGCGGCGTGAGA
>CAJWGI010000268.1 GCA_913031335.1 uncultured Anaerolineales bacterium
GCATCCCGACACTGGCCGTCACCGCCGTGGGCAAGGAAATGGTGCGCGATGCGAAATTCCTGGGCCTTGCCTCGCGCCTTGCCGCCGAGCTGGGAGCGCGCATCGTGAAGACGTATTTCTGCGAGGGGTTTGAAAAGGTGGTGCAATCCTGCCCGGTACCGATTGTGATTGCCGGCGGAAAAAAGATCCCCGAGAAGGACGCGCTGCAGATGGCCTACGACGCGGTGCGGACCGGGGCGGCCGGCGTGGACATGGGCCGCAACATTTTCCAGGCCGATGCGCCGGTGGCGATGGTGCAGGCGGTGCGCGCCATCGTGCAAGAGGACGCTACCGCCGCTGCAGCCTTTGAGCTTTACAACGACCTGAAGTGAGCGACGGCATCATGCGCGCGGCGGTGTATTACCGCAACGATGACGTGCGCCTGGAGGAGATTCCCAAGCCGACAGCCGGCGCAGGCGAGGTGCTCGTCAGGGTGGCAGCCAGCGGAATCTGCGGCTCGGACGTGATGGAATGGTACCGCGTCAAGACTGCACCGCGCGTGCTGGGTCATGAAGTGACAGGAGAAATCGCCGCGCTGGGCGAGGGGGTGGCGGGATTTGAGTTGGGAGAGCGGGTGGTTTTCACCCATCATGTTCCCTGCAATGACTGCATCCACTGTCTGCGTGGGCAGCACACCCTGTGCGATACCTTGCATTCGACCTCCTTCGACCCCGGCGGCTTCGCGGAATATGTGCGCCTCCCGAAGATTAACGTTGACAAGGGCGGGGTGCTCCCGTTGCCGGAAGGGATCTCCTTTGAAGCAGGCACATTTGTCGAACCGCTGGGCTGCGTCGTGCGCGGGCAACGCCGAATCTGCTTGCAACCTGGCGACAGCGTGCTGGTGTTGGGGAGCGGGCTGGCCGGCTTGCTGAATATGAGGCTGGCACGCGCATTGGGGGCCGGTTGCATTGTGGCCACCGACGTGCACCCGTTTCGGCTGCAGGCGGCGCTTGGTTCGGGCGCGCAGGCCGCTGTCGATGCCGGGTCACGGAAGGTAGTGGAACAGGTATTGGCCGCAAACGAGGCACGTGGGTTCGAGCACGTCATCGTTTGCACTGCAGCGCCGGCTGCCTTTCAGCAGGCGCTTAACGCGGTTTCCTCGGGTGGATGCGTGCTCTTGTATGCATTCAGCGCTCCCGGCAGCGAGACGCACTTCGACCTGCATGAATACTTTCACAAGAGCATCACGCTGCGTTCAACGTACGGGGCAAGCCCGCTGGATCTGCAGCAGGCCCTCAGCCTGCTGCGCTTCGGGAGGGTTGTGGTGGAGGATCTCATCACCCACCGGTTGCCACTGGAGGAAACCGACGTCGGTTTCGCTCTGGTCGCGAGCGGGGAAGAATCGCTCAAAGTCGTCATCGAGCCGGGACGTTGAGCCCTAGCGAAAAGGTTTTGGATTGACATCCCATATTGCGCATGTCATTGTGCCGCGCGCTCTAATCGGGCGTGGCAGGCCAGATAATGTGTGGGGCAGAGATGCCAAAGCAGGCGGATGTTGGTATTATTTGAGAGAATAGTGGCGAAGTGATTGGCGAGAGAGCGGCATGAGTGTGGCCTTGATTACCTGTGGTGCGCTGGCGCGCGAAGTGCTGGCACTGCGCGAGAAACATTGCTGGGATGCAGAGGTGTTTGGCGTTGCGGCGTTGTTGCACAACAACCCTGATCGCATACCAGCCGCGGTGCGTAGTACGATCCGGGCTGCACGGCATAAACATGAGCACGTGTTTGTGGTTTACGGCGACTGCGGCACCGGCGGGCTGCTGGACAAGATGCTCGCTTTCGAGGGGGTGGAGCGCGTGCCCGGCCCGCATTGCTACGAAATGTATGCCGGTGGACACTTCGGCGCGCTAACTGCTTCCGAGCCGGGGACCTTCTTTCTCACCGATTATCTGGTGCAATCGTTCGACCATTTGGTGCTGCAGGAATTGGGTCTAGACCGGCAGCCTGAATTGCGAGACGATTACTTCGGCAACTACACGCGCGTAGTCTATCTTGCACAGCGCGAAGATGCCCATCTGCGGGAGCGTGCCAGTTGGGCCGCGGCAGAATTGGGGCTGCCGCTTGAAATCCGGACATTTGGCTACGGCGGTCTAGAAACTCGCCTTTGTCGCCTGATGGCGCACGAAAGTTGCGCATAGGGGTATGTGGAGTGGCAGAGTGCTAAGGCTGCATAATCGTCCACGCTTGCTCGAGGGTGCGTATCGGCGCTCACGTCGCATTTTGCGCCCCTTCCGACGCTGGATGGTTCCGGGTAGCAAGGTGGAGATCGTCTTTGTAGCGGTAGAGCGAATGCTCAAGGGTTTCATCTTTGATTGCCGCATGTGCGGTCAATGTGTGCTGCACAGCGCCGGGATGACCTGCCCAATGAATTGCCCGAAGGAAATGCGCAATGGGCCGTGCGGCGGGGTGGGGGCTGACGGGAGCTGCGAGATCGTCCCGGATATGGAATGCGAGTGGCTTCGCGCCTGGGAGCGCTCGCGGGAAATGCGCTTTTACGGAGATGAAATCCTGCATGCGCAGGCGCCGTTGAACCACCGGCTGCAGGGCAGCTCGGCTTGGATTAATGACTTCGTTGGAGTGGCTGGTAAAACGCCGGATGGTTGGGGCGAATGATGGCAACCTCGAGGCTTGAGCGGGTGCTGAAATCGGGGCGCTTTGCCGTCACCGCGGAGCTCAATCCGCCTGACAGCGCGGACCCGGAATCGGTGTACGAGCGCGCAATCGTGCTCGCGGAAGTGTGCGATGGCATCAACGCCACTGACGCCTCCGGCGCGCAC
>CAJWGI010000269.1 GCA_913031335.1 uncultured Anaerolineales bacterium
GCTCATGCGGAAGCCAATGTTGGCGCCGCCAACGCGGTTAGCGATGAAATTGGGCGTATCCTTGCACAGCACCACGCCTTTGCCCAGCCGTTGAGGTGCAAACTCACGCAAGAAATCGACCAGCGCAGCGTCGGTGTCGGCAGTGGGGATGAGCTCAAGCAACTTGAGATAACGCGGCGGATTGAAGAAGTGCGTGCCCAGAAAATGGCGCCTGAAATCCGCCGAGCGCCCGGCTGCCAGCTTGCTAATGGACAGCCCGGAGGTGTTGCTGCTCACGATTTGCCCTTGCGGTCGAATCGCATCAAGCCGCTCGAAGAAGCCGCGCTTAACTTCCAGATTCTCCACAATCACCTCGATGACCCAGTCGGCCGCGGCGAGTTTGTCGAAGTCATCTTCCAGATTTCCAGGCGAAATCAGCTCCACGTCGGCGCTCGAGTAAAAGGCGGGCGGGCGCGCTTTTTGCAGCCGGGCCAGATTCTCGCGCACGACGCGGTTGCGCACCAACGGCTTTTCCAGCTTCAGTCCGCGCGCGGCTTCCTTTTCACTGAGCTCACGCGGGGTGATATCGAGCAGCGTGACCGGGATGCCCACCCCGGCCAGCAGCGCGGCGATGCCGCTGCCCATGGTGCCCGAACCGACCACAGCGGCGCTGCGGATTTGAAACGATTTTGCGGCCATGTAGGCCTCTCTCCTCCGACGCGTTCGACCTGCCGCTATTTTACAATTCACAAGCGTTTTTCACAATGCGCCGCGGCCATTCCGGCGCTCACCACCATTCACGCCAAAAACACGCGCAGCGCTGAGCGCACGGCGGCAACACGCTCAAGTTCAACCCGCACGCCGTGCCCCGCGCCGCCCGGCACATCCAGCGTGGAATCAGGACTGAGCACGAAATCAGGCGCGGCGATATCCTCATCAAAGTATCGTGCCGATGCGGAAATATCGCCCGGCATCGTGAAATTAGGCAACGTCGCCAGGGCCACGTTCACCGCCCGCCCCACATTGGTCTCCATCATGCCTCCGCACCAGACCGGCACGCCGCGCTGCCCGCACAGGTCGTGAATATGGCGCGCGGCCGTCAGGCCGCCCACCCGCCCTACTTTGATGTTGATGACCTTGCAGGCACCGATATCCAGCGCCCAGCGCGCATGCTCGGGAGAGTGGATGCTCTCGTCAAGGCAGACCGGGGTGCGCAGCTGCGCCTGCAGCTTGGCGTGGTCAACGATGTCCTCGTGATGCAGCGGCTGCTCAATCAGCAGCAGGTCGAATTCATCCAGCTCACGGAAGACCGCAGCGTCGGCCAGTTGATACGCAGAGTTGGCGTCCACCTGCAGGGCTAGATCCGGCCAGCGTTCGCGCACCGCGCGCACGACTTCAACATCCCAGACCGGCTTTATTTTCAGTTTAACGCGCCCGTAGCCCTCCTCAACGTGCAGCGCAACCCGGTCGAGCAATTCATCGAGCGTCGCCTCGATGCCCACGCTTACGCCGACCGGCACACGTTCGCGCGCTCCGCCCAGCATAGCCGCCAGCGACTCGCCCCGCGCGCGGGCCAGCAAATCCCAGACCGCGTTTTCAAGGCAGGCGCGCGCCATGGCGTGCCCGCGCACCCGCCCGAACCGCGCCACCGCATCGGCCGGTGATTCAACTTGCTCGCCCAACAGCGCCGGAATGAGGAAACTTTGCAGCACGTGCCCGGCGGTTTCCACGGTCTCATAGGAGTACCACGGCCCGGCCCCGGCCACGCACTCCCCCCAGCCAGTCACGCCGTCAGCGCTGACGGAAACCAGAATCAACTCACGCTGCCTCTCGCGCCCGAAGCTGGTCTCAAACGGATGCACGTATTGCAGCGCGATCCGGTGCAATTCAACGCGTTCAATCTTCATCGCCGTGATTCTCCTCTGCCGCTCGCCAACCCATTATAATTGCGCTCGACTGAGGGAGAAACCATACCCGCCCCAGCCTGCAAATGAACAGTTCTCGATTCCCCGCGCGCGCCCTGAGGGTATTGCCCGTGGCGCTCGGCTGTCTGCTTGCCGCCTGCGGCCCATCTTCCACCCCGACCGCGCTGCCCGACCCGGTCATTTTAGTGCGCAGCGCCACTCCGCGCCCGAGCGAACCGAGCGACACTCCCCGACCCACTGCCACTTACACCCCGCAGCCCACACCGAGCCGCACGGCACCGCCGACGGCGACCGCCACGCGCACCCCGACTGCCACGCCCGCCCCGACGCCAACCCCGTTCGCCGAGCACTGTGGCGACTATCCATGCAACGATGATATCGGCGGCTGGCTGGCGCACATCGAGCTTCCGCCCGGTTTCGTCGCATCCCACCGCGGGCAACTACCGGAAGGTGAGCGACCGACCTCGCTCACATTCGGGCCGGATGGACGCCTTTTCGCAGCCAGCATGGAAGGCAACATCTACGCATTTGACTCCCCTGGCGAACCCAGCGTTTACGCGCAGGGATTCCACCTGCCAATCGGTTTGGCCTTCCGCCCTGGCAGCAGCGACCTTTATGTGGCCGCGCGCACTTTTCCGTCCACGCAGCAATCCAACGCCGGCAAGGTTACCATCGTGCGCCCCGACGGCACGCAGATTGATATCGTCACCGGCCTGCCGTGCTGCTACACGACCGACATGCATCAGCCCAACAGCATCGTGTTCGGGCCGGACGGGAAAGTCTATTTGAGCATCGGCGCGATGTCCGACCATCTGGAGCCCGCCGCCGCGCTCGAGGCCGCCATCCTGCGCTTTGATCCCGACGGAGAAAACTTGGAGCGCTACGCGCGCGGATTGCGCAACCCT
>CAJWGI010000270.1 GCA_913031335.1 uncultured Anaerolineales bacterium
CGTCATCGGCGCGGGTATAATCGGATGCGCCATCGCATTTGAGTTGCAGAAAAAAGGCTGCCGCGTCACCTGCGTGGACCGCAACGCCGCAGTCGGGTGCGGCTCCACGGCCAATTCGTGCGCAATTGTGCGCACCTGTTATTCCACCTTTCAGGGCGTGGCGCTCGCCTATGAAGGCGTTTTCTACTGGAGAGACTGGGCCAACTACATCGCCGACGGCCAGCATTCCGATTTGGCACGTTACATCGAATGCGGCATGACGCAGATAAAGGCGCCTGATGAACACTGGAAAAAAGTGCTGCCCATTTACGATGAAATCGGGATTGAATACCAGCTGCTCAGCCTGGAGGAACTGCGCGTGAAATATCCCTTCTTCGACACCGCTTCTTTCTGGCCACCTGCGCTGCCGCACGATGAAACCTTCTGGGATGAGCCCAGCGCGCAGGTTCCCGGAGCGATTTTCAATCCCGGCGAGGGTTACGTCAACGACCCGCAGCTGGCCACGCGAAACCTGTGCGCAGCAGCCGAAGCCCATGGCGCGGTATTCCTGCTGGGGCGTGCGGTCACCGCCGTGCGCCACAACTCCGGAAGGGTTCTGGGCGTCACGCTGCATGGCGGCGAGGAACTCGACGCAGACATTGTCGTCAATGTGGCCGGTCCGCATTCCTTCGTCATCAACCGCATGGCCGGCGTGGAAGCTAGCATGAACGTGAAAACCCGCGCCCTCAGGCACGAGGTTCATTACGTGTCCGCGCCGGAGGGTGTGGATTTTGAGCACGCGGGCTGCCCGACCTCGGACAACGACAACGGTATTTATTTCCGTCCGGAAGTGGGAAACCTGCTGCTGGTGGGCAGCGGCGATCCACCCTGCGACCCGCTGGAGTGGATTGAAGACCCGGACGACTTCAACGCGAACGTCACCGAGGCGCGCTGGAAGGCGCAGACCTATCGCCTGGCGAAGCGGTTTCTCGGCTTGCGCGTGCCCAATGAAACAATGGGCATCGCCGACCTGTATGACGTAAGTGACGACTGGATTCCCATCTATGACCGCTCCGATCTGCCCGGTTTCTACATGGCCATCGGCACCAGCGGCAACCAGTTTAAGAACGCGGCGCCGGTCGCGCACATGCTGGCGGCGCTCATTGAAGCGTGCGAGCGCGGTCACGACAATGACCATGACCCGGTCAAAGTGAAAGGTCGTTACACCGGACTCGAGCTTGACCTCGGTTTCTTTTCGCGCCTGCGCGCGGTGAACCGCGAAAGCAGCTTCTCGGTCCTCGGCTAAAGCTGCGTCCGCACATGCGCCGTCCATTATGAGGAAGAGAAGATGACAGACACATACCCCCCCGGAGTGCAGGAATACATTCAGCGCGGCGAAGCGCTGACAGCCGCAGAAGAATCCCGCCGCGCTGCCATGCGTGCGATGAAATTCGACACGATCGCCGTGCACGGCCTGTACGGTATGGAGGCAGCGCTAGCCAATCAGGGCAGCATTATCGAACCGACGTACCTCAGCCCGGCGCAGCATTTTGAAAACAGCGATCACATGGAGGCCGCCCTCGCCTACCTGATGCCGGCATGGGCGTACAGCCGCGTCGCAAACCCCACGCAGCATTTCCTCGAGGAGACCCTTGCGCTGCTGGAGGGTTATGGTTGTGAAGTCGCGACCAGCGCCTGCGTAACCGCTTCAGGGATGGCAGCAGTTTTCATGGCCACCAACCCGTTCCTTTCCGGCCGCGCGCCGATGAACATTGTCGCCAGCGCCAGATGCTACGGCGGCACGTTTATGCTCTTTCAGGAACGCTATGGCGCAGAACGCGGGGTGGAGATTCGCTGGGTGCACGACCCGCTCAATCTGCAGGAATGGTCCGATCAGATTGACGAGAACACGCGTTTTCTGTACGGCGAGCTGCCCAGCAATCCGGGTCTGGCGATACTGGATGTCGCCGCGGTGGCAGCGCTGGCGCACGAGCACGGATGCCCGCTGATTATCGACAGCACCGTCGCCACCCCGGCACTGCTGCGTCCGCTGTGCCATGGCGCGGACATAGTGGTGCATTCGCTCAGCAAGAGCATCACCAGCAGCGGCATGGCGATTGCCGGTGCATTGATTGCGCGCCACGATTTGCCCAGCCACATCGGCACGGATGAAATGCGTGAGGACTTCGTCCGATACGTGAAGTTGCTGCCATACCGCGACCACGGCCCGGGGCTGAGCCCGTTCAGCGCGATGATGATAATGAACGACCTGCGTACCTTGCGCAGCAAAATGGATCTTTTCAGCCGCAACACAATGCAGGTGGCGCGCTTTCTCAGCGACCATCCGCAGGTCGGGGCCGCCTTCTACCCCGGGCTGGAAAGCATGCGCGATTACGCGCTGGCAGCCCAGCAGATGTGGCTGGTCGATGGCGCGCTCGAAGACGGCGCTCCGCTCAATCGCTACGGTCACCTGATGGGCTTCACTATGCGCGGCGGGGCGGCTGCGGCGCGGGCTGCCTTCGACCGCCTGCAGCTCATCTGGCGCGCCACGGATTTGGGGCGCATCAAGAGTATCGCCACCATTCCAGCCATTTCCACCCATCAGCAGCAGGGCGAATCCGGACGCGAGCTCGCGGAAGTGCCCGACAATCTCATCCGGATGAGCGTGGGCGGCGAACACCCTGACGACATAATCGCCGACCTCGATCGGGCACTCACCGGCGCGTAAAGTCAGCGTGGCGCGCACGGGAGCGGCTTCCGGTACAGCACGAAATTCTCAAGCCACGCAACATCTGTGCTCTGCGTTGCGCCGTGAAATCACGGCTTG
>CAJWGI010000271.1 GCA_913031335.1 uncultured Anaerolineales bacterium
CACTTAGACCGGCCGCCTGCAGGTCGGTCAGCACCTGCAGCCAGCTCTGACCCGATATCGCCGCCATGAACTCAATCTCCGATGGCGAAAAGGCGTTTATCTCGATAGTCGGGAAAGCTACGCGAATCCAGTCGAGCAACTCCAGGTAATAATCAAAGGGAAGATCCGGATTGTGCCCGCCCTGCATTAGGATGCGCGTGGCGCCGAGCGCGAGCGCCTCCTTAATTTTTCGCGCTAGTACTTCGCGCGAATTCACATATGCGTCGGGATGCGTAGCGTTTGGCGCGTAGAAATTGCAGAACTGACAGTCGGTGACGCACACATTGGTGTAATTGATATTGCGGTCAATCAGATAGGTCACCCTGCGCCCCGGATTGAGCTGCTGGCGCCTTTCGTTGGCAGCTGCGCCCAGTTCGAGCAGCGCGCCATTATCATAAAGTTCCAACGCCTTCTCTGGGCTGATGCGCTCACCGTCACGCACTTTCGCGAAAATATCCACCTCATAATCCCCGCAATTATATCCCTATACGCATCGTTCACGCTCAGCAGCACCAGACGCTCCATCTCGAGCCGCGCCGTCTTCATCCGCTCCGAGGAGGCGCAGCGCCTCGCGCTGCACTCCCAGCACTCCGTCCAGAAAACGCGTCAGGCCCTGCCAATCGCGCTCGTCCAAATAGAAGCGCAGCGCACGCAAATAACTGGCGCACGCCGTGGCCGACAACCCCAGCCGCGGGGCGTACGCGCCCGCGATCGCGTCAAGCGCCGCCAACCCCTCCGCCGTGGAGGCCGCGAGCGCTTCGCTGACCCCGAGCCGCCGCAGTTCCGCCGCTGCCTCGCGCCGCACAGCCCACAGCGCAAAAACGAAAGGCAGGCCAGTCTGCCGAAACCACTCCTCACCGAGGTCAAACACAAATGGCCGCGCCCGCGCTCCCACAGAGTTCCGCAAGCGACTCCTGCGCTCGCCCTCTACTAGCGCTGTGTCGCCTATGACCAGCGCGCCGCTACATTCTTTCATCATGGCGGCAAGGTCTTGCGGGCGCGTGCGCCATTGCGCTGCCACCCCGTAACGGTCGCGCAAGAGCCATTGCAGCAACGCGCTGCTTGTGGCTGACTGGTCCGTCAGCGCGAGGGGCTCATCGGCAAGTTCGCGCATATCAGCGCGCCACGAGAAAAGCAATACGGTCTTCACCGCACCGCGCGAGGCGATGCCCAGCCCGGGCAACACCAGCACCTCCCCAGCATGACGCGCGGCCTCAATGGAGGATATCGGCGCGAGGTCAATTTCGCCGGCTAGCAATGCCCGGTTTAACTCGGTGGGAACCCCGCGCACGAAATCCACATCTATCCCCGCCAGCCGGGCGGCCAGCGAGTGCTGGAAAGGTTGCGTGTTCAGGTAGTCAATCAGGCCGATGGTGAACATGGCAAAATCGCCTCAGGCATCAGCGGGCGCAATTGTGTTGTATAGCGTGTCGCGTTCCACCGACCGGAAGCCCGCACTGCGAATAAACTTCTCCAGCGTGCGTGTCGTCATCGCCTGCGAGGTGGTGGCACCGGCATCGTGGTAAATCTTTTCCTCGATCACAGTGCCATCAAGGTCATTCACTCCGAAGGAAAGCGCCACCTGCGCCAGCTCAGGCGTCAACATAATCCAGTAGGCTTTAATGTGATCGAAGTTATCAAGCAGTAGCCGGGAGATGGCCAGGGTTTTCAGGTCATCCACGCCGGTCGTCCAGCGCCGACGCACCTTTTTACCCAAGCTATTCTCATCGGGGTGGAAAGCGAGCGGGATAAAGGTCTGGAACCCACCGGATTCGTCTTGTTGCGCGCGCAGACGCAGCATGTGATCCACGCGGTGTTCCCACTCCTCGATGTGCCCGTAAAGCATTGTGGCGTTGGTGCGCAGCCCGAGACGGTGAGCCTGCGCGTGTATCTGCAGCCAGACCTCCGCGTTGGCCTTTTCGGGGCACATCTTTCGACGCACATCCCAGTGGAAAATCTCCGCGCCGCCGCCCGGCATTGAATCCAGACCAGCCTCAATCAATCGCTGTAAAACAGCTGTGTGCGAGAGGCCGGTCAACTCAGCAAAAAAGTCAATCTCGACAGCTGTGAAAGCCTTCAGGTGTACCCACGGGTATTCGCGCTTGAGAGCGCGCAACACCTTCTCGTAGTACTCAAAACCAAGCGTGGGGTGCAGGCCGCCAACGACATGAAATTCGGTTATGCCCTCGTCCACAGTGGGGCGAATGTGCTCAACCACTTCCTCCGGCGTCCACGTGTACGCGCCCGGGTCGCTTTCATGGTTGCGCGCAAATGAGCAGAAATTGCAGTGAAAAGCGCACACGTTGGTCGGGTTGATGTGGCGATTCTTGTTGAAGTAGACGCGGTCGCCGTGCCGGCGGCGCCGCACATCATCAGCAAGCCGACCAAGCGCAAGCAAGTCGTGCGTCTCGAAAAGGCGCACGCCATCATCAAATGATAGCCGCTCCGAAGCGGCAACCTTCGCCTCAATATCCGCCAGCGTCATTAGCGTTTTCGGCCGCACAGTGAAAAGCTGGAAACTCTTTCATCCTTCGAAGACGGCCACGGATGCAGACCGCATTATTCGCCCGTCCGTCGCGGAAATGACGACCTATCCCAAATCGTATTCTTCCCATTTCTCGTCCACCAATCGCTCTATCTCGGCGCTCATACGCGCCACTTCCGGCCACCCCCGGGGGTGGCCGTCTTCGGGCCCTTTGGCGGTTGCGTCGATGCCAATCTTTCCCCCGAAGGAGTGTGCGC
>CAJWGI010000272.1 GCA_913031335.1 uncultured Anaerolineales bacterium
CCGACTCCGGACGCGCCCAGTTTTGAGGACGGACTGGCCGCGGCGCGCGACTTCATTGAACGCTGGAAGGGACACGCGCTCATCCTGCCTTCGGTCGGACCGCACGCCCCTTATACCAGCACGCGCGATATGCTCCAGGCCTGCGCCGCGCTTGCAGCGGAACACGACGTACCCCTGCATATACATCTGGCCGAGACCGAGCGCGAGGTTGAGCAGAGCCGCGGCGAACACAATATGCCCGTCATCCCGTGGGTGAAAAAACAAAATCTGTTCAACGCTAAGGTGTTGGCCGCGCACTGCGTGCACGTTGATTCGGGCGAGATACGCACGCTGCACAACTACCGTGTCGGCGTGGCGCACAACCCCACCAGCAACCTGAAACTTGCCTCCGGGGTCGCGCCGGTCGCGGAGATGCTGCAGGTCGGGCTAGATGTGGGCATCGGCACCGATGGCGCGGCATCCAACAACGATTTGGATATGTTCGAGGAGACGCGTCTGGCAGCACTATTGGCCAAAGGGACGTCGGGCGACCCGACCGTGGTGCCCGCGCGTCAGGCTTTTGAAATGGCCACAATCATGGGCGCGCGCGCGTTGCACATGGGAGATATAACCGGCTCGCTCGAGCCGGGCAAGCGCGCCGACCTTGCGCTGCTGGATTTGAACGAGCTGCACAACACACCCACCTTCCGGCGCGATGCGGATGCAATCTACGCCCAACTTGTTTATGTGGGCAAGGCCGCTGATGTCTCTGATGTGATGGTGAACGGGCGCTGGCTCATGCGCGCGCGTGAGCTGCTCACCGTGAACGAGGCCGAACTGGCGTCCGCGGCGCAAGATTGCGCTGGCCGAATAGATACGTTTCTGCGCGAGCGCGAGCAGAGCGCGCTGCGCAAACTGGTGGCCATCGGCGGCATGGAGCGCCAGGAGAGCTTCGAGGTTCAGGCGAAGGCGCGCATCGATGACCCGCAGACGGTCATCGATGCGCTGCAGCGTGAACCATTCTCCGTTATTCGGCACGTGCATTACCACCAGTACGATACCTATTTCCTTTTCGCCGAACCGGAAGAGCAGCAGCTGCGCATTCGCGAGGACGACCGCATCGGCGCTGAGGGAGATGTCGATAACGTTCGCTACCGGCTCACGCTCATCGGGCCGGCGAAAGAGCGCGAATTCTCCGGTTCAATCCTGCTCTCACGCTCGCGCTTTCTGGCGCCCTCGGTGCACACTCTGCGCTTCTATCGCGAATATTTCCGCCCCGAGCAGGAGCGCAAAGTGGAAAAAGACCGCCTGCGCTGGCATGTCGCTTTTCACGGAGTGGAGTGTCACGTTAATCTAGACCGGCTCATCGACCCGGACCTGGGTTGCTTCGTGGAAGCCAAGAGCCGTACCTGGAGCAAGCGCGATGCCGAGGATAAAGCGCAGTTGATGGGGGAAATGCTTGCGTTGTTTGGCGCCGCTCCGGAAGACCGGTTACGCGAAGATTACTCCGAGCTCTCCTGAGACGCGCCGGGCGCTCCGTCCGCGAAGCGCTGCTGCCAGTCGTACAGGCGCTGCAGGGCCTGCAACGGGCTGAGCGCGTTCACGTCTAATTGGCGTAGTTCATTCAGGAGCGGGCTGGCGTGCGGGAACAGCGCCAGCTGTTTGCGCGTATCTGGCTCAGGCTTTTTCGTGCGGCCGTCAGCGTTCTCCAGTGTAGCCAGCAGTTCCTCCGCCCGTTGAATAACCGCCCGCGGCAGCCCGGCCAGCTTGGCCACGTGCAGCCCGTAAGAGCGGTCTGCGCCGCCGGGCACGATGCGGTGCGTGAAGACCACCGTCTCACCCTCCTCCGCCACGGCCACGTTGTAATTGCGCACGCCCGGCAGCATTTCAGCCAGTTCCAGCAGCTCGTGATAGTGACTGGCAAAGAGGGTTTTGGCGCGCAGCTGCGGGTGGTTGTGTACATATTCCACGATTGCCCAAGCGAGCGAGAGTCCGTCGTAGGTGCTGGTGCCGCGCCCGATTTCGTCCAGAATAAGTAGGCTGCGGGCGGTGGCGTGGTGCAGAATGTTTGCAGTCTCCACCATTTCTACCATGAAAGTTGATTGCCCGGCATGGATTTCGTCCTGCGCACCGATGCGCGTGAAAATGCGGTCGACCACGCCCACTCGCGCCGCAGCGGCCGGCACGAAGCTGCCCATCTGCGCGAGCAGCACGCACAGCGCCACCTGGCGCAGGAAGGTGCTCTTGCCACTCATGTTCGGGCCGGTGATGACCCAGACGCTGTCCCCGCTCTCGAAGCCGCAATCATTGGGCACAAAGCGCTCTCCGGCGGGGAGGTGCTGCTCGACGACCGGGTGGCGCGCATCGCGCAGCTCCAGCACTGCATCGGCACTGATTTCTGGGCGCACATAGTCGAGCTGGGCCGCTGTTTCGGCCAGCGCCGCGAGTACATCCAGCCGCGCCAGTGCGCCCGCGCTACGCAGCAGCCGGCGCGAGTGCGCGCCGATTTGAGCACACAGCTCAGCGAAAGCGCGGCGCTCGATTGCAAGCATCTGCTCTTCGGCGTTGAGCACTAGCGTCTCATATTCTTTCAGGTCGGGGGTGATGTAGCGTTCGGCGTTGACGAGCGTCTGCTTGCGGATGTAATCATCCGGCGCCTGTGCACGGCTGGCCTTCGTGATTTCGATGTAATAGCCGAACACTTTGTTGAATCCGACCTTGAGCGATTTGATGCCGGTGCGCTCGCGCTCGACCGCTTCCAGGCCGGCAATCCACTCGCGCG
>CAJWGI010000273.1 GCA_913031335.1 uncultured Anaerolineales bacterium
ATCTGACGGATGTGTTCGCGCGTCACGTTGAAGTGCTCGCCCACCTCCGCGAGGGTGTAGTCGCGCCCATCCACCAGCCCGTAGCGCAATTCAAGCACCTTGCGTTCGCGCCGGTTCAGCCCCTCCAGAGCATCGCCCAGATACTCGCGCAGAAGATGCGAATCGACCGTGGCCACCGGGCCGGGCACGAGGTCATCCTCGATAAAGTCACCCAGCTCGGCGCCGGCATCCGCGCCCACCGGCACCTCGAGCGACATCGGCTCTTGCCCCAGTCGCGTAATTTCGCTGACGCGTTCGCCGGCGTGGCGCAGTTTGCGCTCCAAGTCTGCCGCCAGCGGGCGCGCGTCGGCGCGGGTCTTTTCGATGGCGGCCTGATCTTCGGGCGCGAGCATCCCCATCTGCAGTGCAATCTCTTCGTCGGTAGGCTCGCGCGCGTTCTGTTGCACCAGTTCATGCCGGGCGCGCGCCACGCGGCTGATGGTTTCTATCATGTGCACAGGGATGCGGATTGTGCGGCCATGGTCAGCGATGGCACGGCTGATAGCCTGCCGTATCCACCAGGTAGCATACGTGCTGAAACGGTAACTGCGCGCCGGGTCGAACTTGCTCACCGCGCGCAACAGACCCAGGTTACCCTCCTGAATCAGGTCGAGGAAGGAGATGCCCCGTCCGGTGTAGCTTTTGGCCACGCTGACAACCAGACGCAGGTTGGCGCGCACCATCGTGCGGGTGGCCTGCGCGCCGCGCTGCTGAACCCAGTCGAATGACGCCTTGATAGCCTTTTCGGCCGGCACCCACTGCGCCACGGTGCTCTTGCGCGGCACGGTCTTCACGCTTTTGGCGCGCTCGGCTAACGCCACCTGAGTGACCTCCGGCAGCAGGTAGAGCGCGGTGAAGACATGCAGCGCATCTGTCGCGACCACGGTCCACTCAGCGTCCTCCCCCCAACGGTCATTATCCAGCCAGTGGCGCAATAAAGAGGGCTCATCCATTTCCCAGCTGTGGCGCAAACGGTGTGCCTCCAACACCACTCCTCGGAAATCCGCCGGTTGCTGCTTGAGCCGTATGCAGTCAGCGCGTACCTGCCGCCAGGTGGTTGCGATTTCCCCCCACACCTGCAGCAGCAGTTCCCGTCCGTTAGGGGCGGGCGAGAGGCCATCAATTCCTAGGGATTGCACGGCCAGCAGCCAGTTCGCCGCGGTCACGCAGGTGGAAAGCCAGAATTCCTGATCGACGTGCAAAAGCTCCGTCTGGCCGATTTCCTTCATGTACATGCGCACCGGGTCACTACTCGTGCCGGCCGCAGGACGCGCAATGGGCGCAGCCGCTTTCGCGCGCGCCACCTCCGTCGCATCGTCGCTGCCGGGAGGTGGAGCTTCGTTTCGCTTTCCGGGTTTTCGCTTGCGTGCCAGTTTGCCCATTAATGGAATACTCCCGCTGTTATGCGCCCACGCCGCCCGCCGCCTGCAGCGAGTTTGAGTGCTGCCAGAGCAAGCGCTGCAATCCGCGCAGCGCGCGCGTGTGCTGCAGCGTCAATTGCTGATAGGAATTCGCCTGCTCCACTTCGCCCTGTTCACGCGCCGCGTTTTCCAAAAATTGCAGCTCCTGCAGCCACGCGCCCAGATTGCGTCGCCGCAATCTGACTGCGGCATTGATAACGTCTTGCCCACGGCGCTCATCCTCCACCGCCAGCGCCTCGCCCTGCTGCCAGAGCGACTCCCAGCACTGCTGCAGCCCGGCTTCGGTTCTGGTGCGCAGAAATTCGGCCGGGGTCATCTCGGCCTGATGCAAGCTGCGGTGCAAATGGGCGAAAAGGCGCTGAAACTCCGCGCCGGCGAAATCCTGTGGAGAGAGCGCTTTCGCGCCGGATTCGCGCAGCGTGCGATCGATGCGCGCGAGCAAATCGGGCCGCCGCAGCAGGCCGGCCAGCAGATAATTTTGCAGCTGGTCGGGCGCGGCTTCGGGCGCACTGATGGAGGGCGCGGCAGCCGAGGCCGCGCGCGCGCTGGCGCGCCGGCTGCGCGCACGCCCGCTCTGCAGCACGCGTTCATCCACATGGAGCCGGCGCGCCAGTTTCTGGTGGTAATCCGCGCGTTCGGCCGGGTGGCTGACATCGGCGATGATGGGCATGACGTCATCGATGATTTCGGCTTTAGTCTTCGAATCGGTCAGGTCGCGCCCGGCGGTGAACACATCCATGACGTAATCGACCACCGGCTGCGCATCGGTGGTAAGCGCGCGCCACTGCTCCGCATCAGCGGCGATGAACTCATCGGGGTCCATGCCGGACGGCAGCGTGGCCACACGGATATCGAGCTGCAGCTGGCCCTCGTTACGCAGCAGCCCGCGAGGGTTAAAAGCGGGCACAGACTCGCGGTCGAGCATCTCGCGTGCCACGCTCAGGCTGCGCAAGGTTGCACGGTCGCCAGCCACATCCGGATCGAGCGCCAGCACCACGCGGGGCGCGTATCGCTTGAGCAAGCGCAATTGCTTTTCGCTCAGCGCGGTGCCCATGGCGGAGACTACGTTGGTGAAGCCGGCCTGATGCGCGGCGATGACATCCATGTAGCCCTCCACCAGCACGGCCGCGCCCTGTTCGCGGATGGGCAGATAGGCACGCTCAAGACCGTAGAGCAGCGCGCCTTTATCGAAAAGGGCGGTCTGGGGTGAGTTCATGAATTTAGGCACGTCATCAGCGGCAACGATGCGCGCGCCGAACCCCACCACCTGCCCGCGCTGGGCACGGATGGGCAGCATA
>CAJWGI010000274.1 GCA_913031335.1 uncultured Anaerolineales bacterium
TCTGTCGGGACTGTTGCTCGGGCGCATGGAGTGCGGGGGGAAGTGTGGGTGAACGTTCACGGACGTACGGCGCTGCCACCACTTGATGATGTGACGCACGTGTTTATCGGCTTCGACCGCATTGGTTGGGTGCTGAGCTCTTTTCGCTTTCATCGCGGCGGAATGCTGCTGGTTCTGGAAGGTTGCGATGACCGCAAGGCGGCCGAGGCGCTGCGCGGGCAGGAAGTTTCCATTCCCATGCAGGCACAAGAGCCGCTGGCCGCTGACGAGTACTTCGTGGATGACCTGCTTGGATTAAGGGTGCGAAGCGAGAAAGGCGAGCACCTTGGGGAACTGGTGGAGGTTCTTCCGACCGGCGCGAATGATGTCTACCGCGTGGTGATGGAGGACAAAGAGATACTGTTGCCGGCCATCAAAACGGTGGTTCGAGCCGTTGATATAGGTAATGGTGAGATGCTGGTGCGCTTGCTGCCCGGACTGCGGCGCTGAACCCGGTGAAACCCCGCTGTGTTTTGACACTCTTCAAGTGAGTGTGCTATTCTTTTGCGCTGTGTCGGTAGGAAAATTGAAAGCGATAGCACATTGAACGATCTGCGGCACTGGCTAGTTTTTAACTGCACGCGCGGCATTGGCCCGGTGAATGTGCGCGCGCTTCTGCAGCAATTCGGCAGCCTGGAAGCGGCCTGGAACGGCTCGCCCTCAGGGTGGGTCGCAGCCGGCTTGGATCGGCGCGCGGCGCGTCCGCTAAAGGCCGCACAGTCCAACCTTGATCTTGACCGTCTGGGGGCGGAGCATGCGGTCGGTCGCATTCAGCTGCCCACGAATCCCACGGGGCAGCGCCTGCTCGGCGCTCTGGGAGACGACCCGGTACACGCGGGTACACGTGGATGAGCTCTGCACGCCTTCGGGCCTGCCAGTGCCGGAGGTATCCACCGCGCTGGCAATGATGGAATTGAAAGGTATGGTGTAGTAGGCTGGCGGCATGAACTACGTGGTGGCGCTAGAATCTAAGGCGTAATAATGGCTCGAATAACGGAAGCGTGCGACGGGAATAGTGTGGCGCTCCCTTTTTACGCGGTCATTATGGCAGGCGGATCCGGGACGCGCCTATGGCCGCTGTCGCGCCGGAAGCACCCCAAGCAGCTACTGCGCCTTGCGGGGGAGCGGAGCCTGTATCAGCTCGCCATCGATCGCTTGACGCCGCTGATTTCGCCCGAGCGGATAGTGGTTATCACTGCCAGCGACATGGCCGATGGGCTAACGGAACAAAGCCCGGAGATTCCGGCAGCCAATTTCATCGTTGAACCGGAAGGGCGCGGCACCGCACCGGTAATTGCGCTGGGGGCACTGTGCGCTGAACAGCTGACTGGTGGGGAGGCGGTGATTGCCTGCCTGACCGCCGACCATTTCATCGGTGAGGTCGAGCGCTTCAGAGGCGCGCTTCAGGCGGCCGCTAAGGTGGCGCAAAGTGGCGTAATCGTCACTCTTGGAATCGAACCCACATATGCGGCCACGGGATACGGATACATTCAACGCGGTGCTTTGTACTCGGAGGTGGATGGTTTTGCCGTCTACGGGGCGCGCAAGTTCAAAGAAAAGCCGGATGAAGAAACGGCTGCCGGCATGGCGACGTACGGGCAGCACTATTGGAATTCGGGCATGTTTGTCTGGCGCACCGGCACGGTTCGGGCGGAATTCGAGCGGCAGTTGCCAGAGACTGCGCACGCGCTGCAGGAGTTGGAGCCTGCTCTCGGGACGCTTGAGCAGGGGGAGGTACTTGCGCGCATCTGGCCCGCCGTCCCGAAAGGGAGCATCGATTACGCCATCATGGAGGGCGCGCAAGACGTACGTGTCATTCCTGTCGATATTGGCTGGAGCGATGTGGGCAGCTGGGCTTCTGTCTTGCAGGCGTTACCGGCTGACTCTGACGGCAACGTGCTGCTGCAGGGTGAACACCTGCCCATCGAGACCGAGGGTACGCTGGTGAGCGCCGGGCGGTTGGTGGCAACCATTGGTCTGCAGGACTTGATTATCGTCGATACGCCGGATGTGTTGCTGCTCTGCGCCGCCGACCGGGCCGAAGAGGTACGTGCGTTGGTGCAGGCGCTGCAGCAGCAGGGGCGCGCCGAATTGCTGTGAACGTGCTTTGAACGTTGCGTGCGGGGAGACTATGGAAGCATATTGCGTTAAATGCAGAGAAAAGCGGGAGATAAGAAGCGCGACCGCTACTTTCACGAAGCGCGCACAACCGGCCACGCGCGGGGTGTGCGCTGTGTGCGGCACCGGGCTTTTCTGCATGGGTCGCACGGCCGCGCACGCGGGCTTGACTCCCCCTGCACCGGAGCCACCTGCTGCGCGAAAGAAGGCCCGTGGCGCGAAGCGCACCGGCAAACTGGTGATTGTCGAATCGCCCGCGAAGGCGCGCACTATCGGGCGCTTTCTGGGTAAAGGCTACACGCTCAGAGCCTCAATGGGCCATGTGCGTGACCTGTTGAAGTCGCGCCTGTCGGTGGACGTTGAGAACGGATTCGCGCCGCAATATCGTGTGCCGAACGACAAGCGCAAGCTCTTGAAGGGGCTGAGAAAAGACGTAGCCCGGGCAGAGGCCGTGTACCTTGCCACCGACCTGGACCGAGAAGGGGAGGCCATCGCCTGGCACATGATGGAATCTGCGGAGATAGACCCCGAACGATTGCGGCGGGTTACATTTCACGAGATTCCTCGCGCCGCCATCGAGCGCGCTTTTTCCGAGCCACGA
>CAJWGI010000275.1 GCA_913031335.1 uncultured Anaerolineales bacterium
GCGCCTGACAGGCAGCGACGCCTCCGCCGGGGTGCCCACCACGGTGTTGGCGCTCGGCCGTGCGGCCGGCGCCTATCCGGTCGGATGGCTGATGGACCGTCTCGGCCGCCGCATCGGGCTTTCCGCCGGATTACTCACCGCGACTGTGGGCGCGGCAACCGGGGCGCTGGCCGTGCTGCAGGACTCTTTCTGGCTCCTCCTCGGGGGCGCATTCTTCATCGGTATGTCGCGCAGCGCTGTAGAGCAAACGCGCTACATTGCTGCAGAGGTGCAACCCGCCGGAAGGCGCGCCAAGGCCATCGGTCTAATCGTGTTCTCCGGGACGGTGGGATCGCTGGGCAGCCGTCTGGTGATGGGATTGAACGCGCGCCTGACCGCGGCGACCGGAATCGCTAATCTGGCCGGACCGTGGCTGCTGGCGATTGGGATCATGGGGCTAGGGTTGCTGCTCAATCAGGTGCTGCTGCGCCCGGACCCGCTGCAGATCGGCCGACGGCTGGTCGCCCGTGCTGCTGAGCAGCGGAAAAAGGCATCTCGGAAAGCGCGCCCGATGAGGCAGATATTCCGTCGCCCGTATGTGCTCCTGGCCGCAGCCGTGATGGCACTGGCGCAATTGAGCATGGTGGTGGTGATGGTGGTCACGCCGCTGCACATGGATTACCAAGGTTTCAGCACGCTTTCCATATCGACGGCGCTGATGTTGCACACGCTGGGGATGTTCGCTTTTGCCGCGCTGACCGGATGGCTGATCAGCTGGCTCGGGCGCGTGCCCGTGATCTGGGTGGGGGCAGCGGTGCTGACGGGGGCAGGGCTGGTGGGGTTCGCCGCCGGCACGCTGCTCTCCATCTATGCTGCCGTGTTTCTTCTCGGGCTGGGTTGGAATCTCTGCCACATCGCCGGCTCTGCGTTGCTTTCGGATGAATTGATTTCACAGGAGCGCGGAAGAGCGCAGGGCATCAACGAGGTGGTGATAGGAGTGACTGTCGCGGTAGGAAGTCTGGCCAGCGGCAGCATCTATGGCGGCTATGGATACGCGGGCACGAACGCCGTGGTGCTTTGTATTGTGGCTGTGCTCGCGCTGGCGGTGCTCGCCGCGCGCTGGGCGGAGGCGCGCGGCACAACTGTCGCGCCCAAACTGGGTGGTGCGCCGCCCGGGTGATCGCGTCGAGGGTTGGGCGCTGGCGCGGAAGTTGCACATCCGCGAGTGATGGCATCCGGGGCTGAAAACGAGCGCGCCGATTACTGGCACGAGATGCCCGCCCCCCGTCTGGGGTGGGAGTTACTCTGGCGGCAGCCGCACACCATTGAAGTCGGGGACATCGTGCATGTGCAGGGCGGCAGCCTTTATTCGCGCGCAATCCGCTGGATGACGCGCGCCTCGACCGAGGCGCCCTCATGGGCATCGCATACCGCGCTGGTGCTGCAAGTGGCAGACAGCGTTACGGTGATAGACACGGTGAGAATGCGCGTCAGAGCCCGCCCGCTGCGCGCCTACCGTTTCTTGCCCTCCAAATTGCTGGTTTCGCGCGTGCCGGGCGGGTTAAGTGCGCGGCAGAAGGCTAGCCTTGCCGAAAAGGCGCGCGATTATGAGGGTCGGCTGTACGGCGTCTTCAAACTGCTCTCGCACGCGCTCGACCGGCTGCTGGATAACCGCTATTTTTTCCGGCGACTGGCGCGCACGGACGACTACCCGATTTGCTCGTGGATGGTGGCGTACGCTTATCAGCGCAGCCTTGGATTGCTGTTCGGTTGCCCGCCGAACGCGGCACAGCCCGACGACATCCTTGATTATTGCGTCGCCAGCCACTGGACGCGCGTCTGGGCCGATTCGGCGCATACGCTGGCTGAATGTCAGTCTGTGTACGTCCGCTGAGAGCTGAATTACTCCGGGCTTTTCCCCAGCACCAGTTCGACAGTGTGGACATCTCGCCCGCGCACTACCGAGGCGGTCACGCTATCACCCGGTTGGTACGCCAGCAGCGCGTTGATGAAAGGATGCTCCTCGTCCAGTGGCGTCTGGCCCAGCGCCACGATGATATCGCCGGGTTCGATGCCCGCCTTATCCGCCGCGGATGCGGTGGCCACGCGCGTGACGTATATGCCCCATTCCACAGGTAAGTCGTAAACCCAGGCGATGCGCGGGTTGACCGATTCCCAGCGGATGCCGAGGTGTGGGCGCGCGACATGACCTTTTTCGATTAGCTGTTCGCTTACCGCGTGTACCGTGTTAGAGGCCACCGCGAATCCGAGGCCCTCGGCCATCGCGCTGCCGAAACCGCCCCCGCGCACGATGAGCGTGTTAAGGCCGATCACCTGACCGGCCAGGCTGACAAGCGGCCCACCGGAATTGCCCTGATTGATGGCCGCGTCGGTCTGAATCAGGTCTTCCAGCTGGTAACCGCGGCCGGTATCTACCATGCGCCCGGTGGCGCTGACCACGCCTACTGTGACCGTGTTCTTGAAGTCTCCCAGCGGTGAGCCGATGGCGATTACGGTTTCGCCCGGCCGCAGCACATCGGAATTACCCAGCTCGGCCACGCCGGGAAGCGGCGGCGCCACGCGCAGCACGGCCACATCGGCGAAGGCATCCGCGCCGATTAATTCGGCCGGGGCGGAATCCCCATCCACGAACACCACTTCCAGCGCGTTCGCTCCCTCTATGACGTGGTTGTTGGTGAGCATATACCCGTCCGCCGAGAAAATCACCCCGGAGCCCGAACCTTGCTCCTGACC
>CAJWGI010000276.1 GCA_913031335.1 uncultured Anaerolineales bacterium
CGACCTAGTGCACCTTTTCATCGGCTCAGAGGGTACGCTGGGCGTGGTGACCGAAACCACGCTGAAGTTGGCGCCTTTGCCGGATAAATTCAGCGCGGTGACGGTGGCCTTTCCCTCGGTAGAGGCGGCCACGCGCAGCGTATCCAGTATTGTTGGCAGCGGATTGACACCCGCCGCGCTTGAATTCCTCGACCTGACTTCGGTGCGCGCACTCAACACAGCAGATGACATCAACCTGCCAGAACACCCCACCCTGCTGATGGAGTTTCACAGCGCAACGGAGGTCGGCTTGCGGGATGAACTGGCGCTGGTGCGGCAGTTGTGCGAAGAGGAGAGCTATCTCGCATTTCAGGCCGGGCTAGGGCGCGCGGCACGTGACTGGTTGTGGCGCGCCCGGCATCAACTTTATGAAGTTTTGGTGCGCAATCACCCGGGCCGCGCTTTTGTGATTGTAGATGTAGCGGTGCCGATCTCCAATTTTCCGCAACTGGTGGCCACTGCCGGACAAGCGCTGGCGCGGCGCGCGCTTATGGGTACCATCGTCGGGCACGCTGGGGATGGCAATCTGCACGCGCTGATTGCCTATCTGCCCGATGATGAAAAAAGTTACGTCGTTGCCCACGCCGCCGATGTGGAGATTGTGAACGCAGCGCTTGCGCTTGATGGCACCGCCACCGGCGAACACGGCATCGGCATCGGCAAGCGCGAGTTTATGGCACAAGAACACGGACACAGCCTGAACGTGATGCGTGCGATAAAGAATGCTCTTGACCCAAATGGGATTATGAATCCCGGGAAAGTTCTTCCTGTTGAAGCGTAAAGGTCAAGTTCAAGTTTTTCGTTTTGCGTTCCAATATCCTGTAAACACCGAAAGAGAACATCACCTATGAACATTGCCGGAAATATCGAACGCGGCAGCCGATTCTTCCCCGACAAAGCTGCAATCGTGTTTGAAGAGCGCAGTATTACCTACACCGAATTGAACGCCCAAACGAACCGCGTTGCAAACGCGCTGAGGGCGGCCGGCGTGCAGGCCGGCGACCGCGTGGCGCTGTTTTTGCCCAACATCCCCGAATTCGCAGTGGTCTATCTAGGCACGCTCAAGCGCGGCGCAATCGCGGTCTCGCTCAATTCAATGCTCAAACCCGCGGAAGTAGAATACATCATCAACGACTCGGACTTCAAAGTGTGGCCGGCAGAAGTCGAGCATACTCTGTACGAGCACCCCGCCATCCACGAAGCGGCTGTATTTGGCGTGGCGGATGATACGCGCGACGAATGCGTCCATGCGCATATTGTGCTAAAACCCGGCCAGAAGATCGCGCCCGAAGAACTGAGTGAATACTGTCGCGCGCGCATGGCGACTTATAAAGTCCCGGCCAAAATCACGCTGGTAGATGCCTTGCCCAAAAGCGCAACCGGCAAGGTGCTGAAGCGCATAATGCGGGAGTGCTAAAATCCCATGCCAGAGAACCAATTTAAATTCTATGCCCCGGTCAAAGTCCGTTACAACGAAACCGACCTGCAAGGGCATGTCAACTTCATCCACTATTACGCGTATTTCGATGTCGGCCTGATAGAGTACATGGAAGAAATCAGGTACGGATATGAGACCATGCTGGCCGAGGGGGCAGATTTCCTCTACGCCGAATCGCATTGCGAATATAAGTCTTCCGCGAAGTGGCCCGAGGTGCTACGCATTTACACGCGCGTCGCGCACATGGGGCGGCGCAGCCTGCGTTTTGGGTTCAAGGTGCGCGCGGAAAGCGACCAGCGGCTGATCGCTGTGGGCCACATCGCGGCGGTAACGGCAGACAAGGACACATTCGAAGTGCGCCCTATTCCGGAGCGCATGCGCCAGGCTGTGGAGCGGTATGAGGGGGCCTGATGGCTGCCAAGTGGCTTGCCAAGACTACGCTTGCGCAGGCATGATTTAGCTGCTAAACTGATGGCCGTGCCAGCGATGCCGAAAAAGAAACGGATAGATCTGAACTCGGCGCCAACGGCGGGTGACCGATAGTCCCTGCTGCACCACAATCTGTTTAGGCCGCAGGAGCAACACACAACCACAGTGAGGCAACTGACAGGAGAAAACCATGAGTGAGAAAACCAAATTCGTATTAGCAGAGGAGGACATGCCGGATGCCTGGTACAACATTAATCCGGACATGCCCGTCAACCCCGCAGAGACCGCGTGGAACGCGGTACTGCACCCTGGCACGCAGGAGCCGGTGACGCCCGAGTTTCTGTCTGTGCTCTTTCCGATGCGGCTTATCGGCGAAGCGGTCAGCATGGACCGCTGGGTGGAAATCCCCGAACCGGTAAAGGATGTGTACCGCCTCTGGCGGCCTTCCCCGCTTTTCCGCGCCCGCCGGCTGGAAAAAGCTCTCGACACCCCCGCGCACATCTATTATAAGTATGAGGGCGTTTCCCCAGTCGGTTCACACAAACCCAACACAGCCGTTCCGCAGGCGTTCTACGCCAGTGAGGAAGGCACCGCCGGCTTCACCACCGAGACCGGAGCGGGCCAGTGGGGCAGCGCGCTCTCCATGGCGTGCAACTTCTTCGGGCTCGAATGCCATGTTTACATGGTCAAGGTTTCGTATCAGCAGAAACCATATCGTCGTGTAATTATGCAGAACTATGGCGCCAGCATCACCGCCAGCCCTTCAGACACAACCCAGTACGGGCAAAAAGTGCTG
>CAJWGI010000277.1 GCA_913031335.1 uncultured Anaerolineales bacterium
GCGGTGCAGATTGGAGCGGTGTGGGTGAATCCACTGGATTACTACGCGGTTCTGGATGAGACCGGAATCCCGGGAGCACCGTGGACAGTGGCGATATGGTCCCCGGTTTTTGCACCTATTGCGGGCCACTGGCGTATTCTGCTGGCTGGCGCGACGGCGGATTTCGCCTGGGTGCAGGCCGGCGTGGACGGGCCGGATTGGGCGCTAGCGATTGCCCTGATGCTGGGTGTGGCTGCATTGGCCCTGTTGCTGCGCTGGTTAAAGCGGGCCGAAATGGGCCGCTCTTCCGCTGCCGCTGCAACGGCCCTAATTATATTGGCGCTTCTCGGCATTTCACTATTTGCGCTGCAGCGCCTCTATCGTGACCAACGCTATCGGGGCGAAAATGTCGCTCTGCACTCCATGCGTGCCGAGCTGGAGACCACCGCGCTTCCGGATGCGGTCATCTTCCTCAACAATCGCACTTACTTCGATTACATGCTCAATTACTACAAGGGCGATGCGATGTGGTACACGCTGGAACTGAACCCGAATGAGTTGATCCCCGCCGGCGGCAGCGCGCCGGACCCCGGCACCGACCCCTTCGACCTTCTCAACCCTGATGCATGGAGCCCGGTCGATTATTTCGGTCGCCAGCATCAGACTGTAGTTTTGGTGATGGAAACCGGCATATATCACACCAATGTCGTCCGGCCGATGGAATGGTGGATGAACACCGAGTTTCACCGCATTCGCGCACGCGATTACGCTGACGATGTGCACGCAATCAGCTTTTCGAGCGCGACCGCTCCGCCGCGCGAGGCGGCGCCCGAGTTCCGCCTGGAGGTTTTTCTCGGGGATGGGATTGCGCTGCGCGGATATGACCCGCAGCCACCGCCCGGTCTGGTGAGACCGGGCAGCGTATTGAACCTTTCAATGCAGTGGCAGGCGCTGCAAGACATCCAGAAGAACTACACGATCGGTACGTTCCTGATGAACCCGAAGGGAACGATCGCGCTGCAGAACGATAGCCGGCCGGTGGGTGGGTTTTGGCCGACAAGCAGCTGGCGCGAGGGGGATGTGGTGCGTCACAATGTTGCCTTTGCTCTTCCAGATGATTTGCCGCCCGGACATTACGACCTATGGACAGTGATGTACTCGCCCGCGGATGGCGTCCGGCTGCCGGTGAGCGACGCCAGCGCCACCACGATTCGCGACCACGTCACGCTGTACAGCGTGGAGGTCGCGCGCTGAAATGGTGGCGTCAAGCGGAAGCGAGTACGTGCTCGACTGCTTCGACAAGGTCGGGCAGAAAGGATATGTTTGCCAGACCCTCGGAGGCCAACTGGAGGGACGCCTCCTTACCACGCCCGGTACCCACCAGAATCGGGCGCACGCCCGAGGCGATGGCGGCCTGCAGGTCACTAATGGCGTCGCCGATGAGCCACGAGCGGGTCAGATCCAGCTGCAGTTCGCTGCCAGCCTGCAGCAGCAGGCCGGGGCGGGGCTTGCGGCATTCACAGGCGTCATCCGGGGCGTGTGGACAGAGATAGAGCGCGTCGATGCGGCCACCGGCCGCGTGGATTCGTTCGAGCAAGTAGTGGTTTGTCTGGGCAACGGTTTCCGCAGACACCAATCCGCGCCCGATTGCGGACTGGTTGGTGACAATCACGATGGCATGCTCGGATTGCGCCAGTCGCGCAAGCGCCGGAAGGGTGGCCGGGAAGATGTGCAGCTGCTCGGTGCTGCGCACGTAATCGCTGCGGTTCTCGTTGATTACGCCGTCTCGGTCAAGAAACACTGCGCTGCGGGGACGGCGCGGCGCAATTGAATCGGTGGGCATTCCGGCAGGATTCTAACACGTGGAGATGAAACGCATACTCGTCACGGGCGGGGCCGGCTTCATCGGCTCGCACACGGTGGATTTGCTGTTGAGCCGTGGGTATCAGGTGCGCGTTCTCGACAATCTCTCGCCGCCGGTGCACCGCAGTGGACAGTTGCCCGATTATTATGCGGAGCAGGCGGAGTTCATGGCTGGCGATGTGCGCGAGAAGGCGGATTGGGAGCGGGCACTTGAAGGCATTGATGCCGTTTTCCACCTGGCGGCTTATCAGGATTATTTGCCCGATTTTTCCAAGTTTTTCCATGTAAACGCCGTCGGCACAGCGCTGCTGTATGAAGTCATTATTGAACATGGATTTCCCATCCGTAAAGTTGTGCTCGCCTCTTCGCAAGCTTCATATGGTGAGGGAAAATATCTCTGCGCTACGCATGGCGTGCAATATCCGCCGCCGCGCACGACCGCGCAACTCGAGCGACAGGATTGGGAGCCGCAGTGCCCGCTGTGCGGGGCGCAGCTGGAGGCCGTTGAGACCGACGAAAAGCGCGTGAATCCGCATAATTCTTATGCGATGAGCAAATACACGCAGGAGATGATTGCGCTTGTGCTTGGCCAGCGCTACGAGATTCCATCCGTGGCGTTGCGCTATTCAATCGTGCAGGGCGCGCGGCAATCGTTTCGCAATGCCTATTCCGGCGTACTGCGCATTTTCGCGATGCAGATGCTTGCCGGTGAGCGCCCGACGGCTTATGAAGATGGCGAGCAGATCCGCGACTATGTTCATGTGGGCGATGTAGCCCGCGCGAATCTGGTTGCTCTGGAAGACGCACGCGCTGACCTCCGCGCGTTTAACGTCGGCGGCGGCCGGCGGGTGACGG
>CAJWGI010000278.1 GCA_913031335.1 uncultured Anaerolineales bacterium
CGGCGGCTACCTCGGCGTTGATTTTCTGCTCAATCTCCTGCACCAGCTCAGCGCGCATGGTTTCGAACTCAAAATCCATGCGCCCGCGCAGCGGCTGCATATTCCCACCAGTGACGCTGGCGCCATAATTGCGCCAGACCACGCCGCAAAGGATGTGCATCGCCGTGTGGGTGCGCATCAATTGGAAGCGCCGCGCCCAGTCCAGCCTCGCGTTCACCGGCTGCCCGACCGCGGGCGGGGCAGCCGCCTGCAGCGCGTGCCACAGGGTCGCGCCCTCCTTCATTACCTTTGGCACCTGCCAGCGCTGCTCGCCGGAAGTCAATTCCCCATAATCACAGGGCTGCCCGCCGCCGCCGGGGTAAAACGCACTGCGGTCAAGCGCGATGCGCCCATCCTCGCCGACGTGCGTCACAACGGCATTGAAGGTCTTTAGGTATGAGTCCGTCTGGTAAAGCAAGTCGGTCATTGCAAGTCCTGCGCATTCGTCTGAACAAAAAACGCCCTCGCCCCGGTCAGGGACGAGAGCGCGATGTTCCCGTGGTACCACCCTGTTTGCCCCTTGCGGGGCCACTTGGTCGGGCGCACATCACGCCCGCACCCAGTTATCGGCGGGTGAGACCGGCTTCCCTAATGCCGCTTTCGCGGGGTTCAGGTCACGGCTCCGGAGGGATTTTCCGGGTCGGGCGCGCATCCGGCTCACACCATCCCGGATTCGCTTCGGCGCGCTGATCAGCCCGTACTCGTCTCCGTCTACGCCAGTACAGCTCAACTGCTGAAACTGTTTCGAGATTATGCCACAGTTGGGATTTGCGGTCAACGTCGCGTTCAGCGACGTCTATTGCGCGGTTTTCGGCGACTGGGGTACGGTTTTAACACCCTTTCGAGTTTGTCGTAGAGGCTATCGAGATTGCTCCAGTGCAAATCCGCGGCGATGCCGCCGAGCACCGCCCGGTCGATCCCAACGCTTTCCAGATCGGTTTTCTGCAGCACTTTCTTGGTATATTTTCGCTTCAGCGCCTGCCGCACTGCCGAGCGCACTGATTTCAGGTATTTTATGCGCTTCTTCAGGCATCTTTCTATCTCCCCGCGCAAGATAACCGCGCCATGGCCCTGCACCACGTTGATCAGCTGCGGCGCAATTGTCAAGATTGATTCCAGCGAGGCAACCAGTTGATCCACATCACCGTCCGCGAAGAACGGTATCGGCATCACCGTGTCGGACGCAAACAGCACGCGCTCCTCTTCAATCAGCACTGTGATCACGTCGGCGCTGTGGCCGGGGGAGTGCTGCAAGACCAGCGTCTTTTCGCCCAGATGCATCTGCAGCTCACCGGAATCAAAAATAAAATCGGGCAGCACAATGCGCACTCCCGCAAGCTCTGACGATTCCGCTTGCGCGGCGAGAAGCCCTTTCCTCCCGCGCGTGTCGAGCAAATTCCGGCAGAGTGCATGCGCCACGACCTGCGCCCCCGGGAACAGGCAGGTTCCGTAAGTGTGGTCTGCGTGGTAATGAGTATTGACCACATAGCGTACGCGCGAAGAAAGCTTGCTCTCTACGAATTTTTTTAGCTCAAGCGTCTCGGAGGGATAAGGTAGCGTGTCCACCACCACTGCGCCTTCAGATGTGTCAATCACCCCCGCCGTCACCTGCGCATAAAGAGCGCTGGTGAAGACGTAGACGTCATCTGAAATTCGTTCAACCTGTGTCACGGGGCACCTTCAAAACGAAACAATGGCCGGAAAATAGCACAGCAGCCACAACGGCGTCAAGAAAAAAAGCTACTGACAGCGGCCAGCCGCTTTTAGACTTCAATGCGCCCCACCGTGTCGTGTGACCGCTTCGGTTTTGCGCCTGCTCTGGCAGGCGGGGCGCCTCGCTCGCTGCTCGGCCTTGGCTTCCGCCCCGACAGCTGCCGGGGCATGCCTATCGCATCACAGTGATGACTCAACGCCCGTTTGGTTCGTGTTGGCCCAAAACCTTTGACGGCATCACGAACACAGCAGGGGGCCAATTAGATGCTATCACGAAGCGCCCATTCTATCAAGGGTGATGGTCGTAATGCGCTTCTTCGCAGCGCTCACTCATCCACACGAATGTGCAGTTCTGCCAGCTGCTCCGCATCGGCGGTAGACGGCGCGCCCACCATCAGGTCAGCCGCCTGCTGCGATTTCGGGAAGGCGATTACTTCGCGAATGTTGGCCTCCCCGGCCAGCAGCATCACCAGCCGGTCAATCCCGGCCGCAATGCCGCCATGCGGCGGCGTGCCATATTCGAACGCCGCTAACATGTGGCCAAAGCGCTCGCGCGCCACATCGTCCTGCAGACCAATCAGGCGGAACACCCGCTGCTGCAACTCGCGCTGATGAATGCGAATGGAGCCTCCGGCCAGCTCGTAACCATTGCACACCATGTCGTATTGTGTGCCACGCACCCTACCCGGATCAGAATCCAGCAAGTGCGCATCCGTGGACGCCGGCGCCGTGAACAGATGATGGCTCGGGTCCCAGCGCCGTTCAGCTTCATTCCAATTGAAAAGTGGAAAATCGACCACCCAGCAGCAGGCGAGCACGTTCAGGTCGCAGAGACCCAAGCGCTCGCCCAGCAGCGCGCGCAGTTGCGCCAGAGACTCATTCGCCACAGCAGCCCCGGCGGCCGCCAGCAGCAGCAGATCGCCGGGGCGAGCCTGCATTCTG
>CAJWGI010000279.1 GCA_913031335.1 uncultured Anaerolineales bacterium
GGCGTGCACGCGCGCGCTCTGGAATCGTTGGGCCCTGAAGATGCGGCTATATTCGAGGCGCATCTTCTTTTTCTCAAGGACCCGGAACTTCTCCAAAACATTCATACGGTCATTGACCGACAGAAACTGAACGCCGAAGCTGCGGTAAGCGATGCGATTGACGCTTACACTCAGGCCTTGCTGGAGCTAGAAGAACCGTACTTCCAGGCTCGCGCGCAGGACGTTCGCGATGTGGGTAACCGTGTCATCAATTGCCTCTCAGGCATCGCGGCGGATGATTCAAGCCAGCCCGCCGAAGCGGCCATAATTGTGGCGGAAGATCTGACCCCCTCCGACACGATGCAATTCCAACGTGAGCGTATCCTGGGGATATGTACGGTTCGGGGTGGACCCACAGGCCACAGCGCTATTCTCGCTCGGGCGCTCGGCATTCCGGCCGTGGTATGCGTTCCCGTCGAGCTGCAGGCAGTTGCCGCAGGCGCGGTCGCCATCCTGGATGGTACTCAAGGACGGCTCACCCTCGACCCTACTGAGGATGCGGTGGCGGAGGCAAGCCAGCGTCAGGCACAGTGGCGGGTCGAATGGAAGGTGCACCTGAAACGGGCCACAGAACAGGCCAGAACCCGCGATGGCCAAACCGTAAAGGTTGTCGCCAACGTGAGCAGCCTGCATGATGCCCGTCAGGCCATCCAGTACGGCGCGGAGGGCATCGGCCTGCTGCGCACCGAGTTCCTTTATCTTGACCGTACCACCATGCCCACTGAGGAAGAACAGATTCGTGCCTACCGGGGTATCTTTGCCGCAGTGGGTTCGCGGCCAGTGGTGGCCCGTACCCTGGATGTCGGCGGGGACAAAGCGGTCAGCTACCTCGACATTCGTGATGAACCCAATCCATTTCTGGGCTGGCGGGCAATACGCATCGCTCGCGAAAACCCGGCCCTGCTTACCACTCAGCTGCGGGCGTTGCTGCAAGCTGGAGTAGAGACCGATTTGCGCGTGATGGTGCCGATGGTGTCCGGCCTCGAGGAAGTCGAATATGCGCGTGCATTACTGCATGAGGCTAGGGCGAACCTTGATAGGGAAAGTGCCAGCCAGGCCAAAAAGGTGCAGTTCGGGATAATGGTGGAGGTGCCTTCGGTCGCGATCCTGGCAGAGCAAATTACCCCGTTGGTGGATTTTTTCAGTATCGGCACCAACGACCTGACGCAATACACCCTCGCGGTGGACCGCACCAACGACCGTGTTGCAGCGCTGGCCAGCCCCTATCACCCGGCCGTGCTGCACTTGATTGCGCAGACCATTCACGGGGCGCATGCGCACGGCAAATGGGTGGGGCTGTGTGGGGAACTGGCTGGCGACCCACTTGCTATGCCGTTGCTCCTCGGATTGGGTCTGGATGAGTTCAGCATGGTGCCGGCAGCCGTTCCCACTGCTAAGCACGAGATGCGTCGCTGGGAGATGAAAGAATGTCAGCAGGTGGCCGACCACGCGCTCTCGCTGACAAACACTGAAGCTGTGCGCAGCTACTTGAAGTCTATGCAACCTGTGGGCGCGGGTTAGCAGCGTCGCGGAAAAAAACCAGCAGGAGGCTGCTAGTCACCAATCCGGCGCATAGGCTCGGCCAGTCGTTCCGGCACGTGACAAAGAACCCAGTTTTCTCACCGGGAACGGACTAGCCACAATAGTGATTTGCGCTCCCGCGCGCATCTGGTTGGCAAGATTGCGCGACTACAATGTCGTAGCGAAGAAAACCTGACTGGAGACAATGCAGAATGGATTTCCAGCTAAATGCACAACAGAAACAACTTGTCGCGCATACCCGCGAATTCGCCGAGGCGGAGATCGCGCCCTACGCGGCAAAGTGGGACGCTGAAGAACACATCCCGCGGGCGCAGATAAAGTAATACACCGACCGCTGCTGGTTTGGAATGACCGTGCCTAAGGAGTACGGTGGCGGTGGCCGTCCGGCGCTGCATTCGGCAACCTGATGTTGGCGTACAACGGGGAGCGCGTGGCTACTCGCGCTGTAAGCCCTGTCCGCGTTTTGTTTGGCCCACTGGATTGGTTGTGCGGCGCCGGTGTTACAATAGCTCACAACTTTCTGGCGCGGCGGCTAGCCGCACCGGTCGCGAGAGTGATTGTTGGACCCCTATCTTTCCAGGCGCAGGCGCTCCCCCTCCATACTTGCCAGATTCGGCTGCCTGCTGCTTGGCTTTGGCCTGCTGGGAATCACGGCCGCCGGGCTGTACAGGGTCCCTGCGGTCAACGATGCGCTCTTCTGGCGCGTGGAGGTACTTAAGAGCCAGATTCGCGAGCGCATTAACCCTCATCCAGCCAACCTGCCTACCCCGATAGGCGTGCCCGCGGGTGATGCGTCGGTTGTCGAGGTGCTAGCACCCACCGTGACAACCGCTCCGTCGGTCACGCTCGCGCCGCTTCCGACCTCCAGCGGGCCTTCACCAGCCGCCACACTCCGGCCGACAGCCGAGTCCTTGCCGGTGTCGGCCAGCCTCTATTTCAACACCCACGAATACCAGCGATGGAACAATTGCGGGCCGGCCACGCTTTCGATGGGGCTGCGTTACTGGGGCTGGCAGGGTACGCAGCAGGACGCCGCGCCGTGGCTGAAACCTGACCGGAACGACAAGAACGTTGGCCCGGCGGAATTGCAGGCTTATGTG
>CAJWGI010000280.1 GCA_913031335.1 uncultured Anaerolineales bacterium
CAAAGCCCAGATAGAGCATCGGCGGGTGGATGATCATGCCCGGGTGACGCAGGAGCGGATTCAGCCCCTGCCCATCGCTGGGGCTAAAGGGTTGTGCTCCCGCTGGCGCAAAGAATGCGGCACTGGTTTGTCCGAAGCGGTCCATCCATAGTTTTGTAAAAGGGTTCTCGATGAAGACGTTCAGACTAACGAAGAAAGCCAGCGTAATCATCGTGGCAGCGATGACATAGGGCTGCATATCGCGCTCGTCACGCCAGTCGCGCAGCATGACCAGCGCAGTGTATGCAGACATCAGCCAGGCCCAGAAAAGCAAGCTGCCGGCCTGTCCGCCCCAGAGCGCTGTGGCTTTCAGGTACCAGGGCATTGCGCGGCTGGAGACGCTGGCGACGTATTCAATTTCAAAATGCCCATTTACGAGCAGGTATGTGAGGCTGAAACAGGCCAGCGTTAGCAGCGGCCAGGCGGCCATAGCTGCGTTGCGCGCGGATCCGAGCCATTGCCGCTGCTCCCCGCGTGCAACGGCGAGCGCCAGAACAGCAGCGTAGATGGCGCAGAGCAACGCCAGAAACATGGCGACAAAGCCAAGATTTGCGATCATGAAATGAAACTCCAGTGGGTGATGGACGGAAAGCCCGACGGACGGCATGCGCGAAAAACCACCGGGTTAGCCGGATGCCTGGTCGGGTAATTCATCATCGTATTTTGTAGGGCATTTGAGTAACAGGGTGTCGGCGCCGAAAGTGCCGTCTTCGTTCAGATGTCCATCCATGATGGCTTGCGCTTCGTTGCGCAGCAAGTCGGGCATAGGCCCATTGTGAATCACATCCAGCCGTGCTGCGTGCGGGTCAGTGATGGCCTCGCGCAGCACGGCTGCAAGCCCGCCGCGAGCGTCCACCTCGTCCTGATCTCCGGGCACATGCGCGATTGTGAAGCGTAGTTCGAGTGAATCCGGGTCATATTGAATACTGTCCCCCAATACTGCGCCAGAAATACGCACGTTCTCGCCAATGGCGGCTGCACCTTGGTTATTTAGTTCATCTACGGTGTAGAAATACTGGCTGGTACTCTGGGTGGTGCTGGCAATCAGATACACGATTGCAGCAGCGATGAGCGAGCCTCCTAGCAGGAATTTGGCGCGTTGCGGCCTCGGCGTCGGCAGCGTGTTTGCGGTTGAGCTCATGGCATCCCCTCCGGTCGGTTCAATCAACCTTCACCGTAATTGTACCTGGGTAAAATTGTATTGGGTGGTGGCGTCTTCATCGCCGGTGATGATGTAACCCTCTGTGTCGATGAAGCGCGCTTTCCAATTGTATCCGCCGATGACATAGGTGATGTCATCCCAGGTGTAGCCCTCCGGCGGCGTTGTAACCCCGCCCGTCACGGAGTCGTACGGATAGGTGGGGGGCTGTCCGTCCACCACCTTGTTCAATTTGTAGGGAGGGCCAGAAAGCTCGAAATTTTCTCGTTGTTCCTCGCGCGGAAAACAAACCGGCGCTAACCTGTTAGGCCGCGCCGGTGTAGGTCTGGTCAGTTGTGGTTGGGCCGCGCCGCTTATCGCAGCGTCATCATGTAGGCAATCAGGTCGCCAACGTTTTGCGCGTCAAGTTGCTCGCCGTAGTTCATCACCATGGTGGAGGGGGGATAGCCATCGACCACAAATGCATCCGGGAGCACAATCGATTCGCGCAGGTACTGCTCTGCTGTGGCGGCCGTGCCGCTATAATCGGATGCGCCGATACGAGCGGCGGCGCGCGCGCCGATGCCCTCTCCGTTGGGGTCAGCCTCGGACAGCCAAGTGGGACCGACATCGGTCAGGGTGTGGCAGGCCGTGCAGCCCAGCGCGGTGGCTAGTTCCTCTCCCGCGGTGGTGTCACCGGGAGGAAGTTCAGGCGTGGTCAGGTCGGTGCCCACGGAGTCGACAGGCACGACTGCCACTTCGGGCGCTTTGGGAGCCGCGCCCGGCTCGTATGCCTGCCCCCAGTTAAGCATGAAATTGGTCAGGTCGCGCACCTGATCCATGCGCAGCGGCCCGCCGAACTCGCGGCTCCAGGTGGGCATGCGCAGTGGATAGGTGGTGCCGGCCGAAGGCAGCGGACGTCCGCCGGAGGTGGTGGAATAAATGAAATCGTGCAGGCTGCCGGCCCAACCGACCTCCGCAAGGCGCGTGCCGTCAAACATTTCGGGAATGTTCAATCCCGGCGCCAGCCCGGGCAGCCCTTCTCCCTTTGGGCCGTGGCAGCGCGTGCAGTTATTGTCGTAGATGTAAGCACCGGCCTCGATGGAACGACCCTCGAATCCCTCCTCGGCCGCTGCCATGCGCGCCGGCTCGTTTATCAGCCAGAATGCGGTCACAATCGAAGTGATGACGACAGCGATGGTGCCGATAGCAGTTCGCCAGGCCATGCCCTACTCTCCGTAACCCGAAGCCTGGTGTAAGAACACGTTCTGCTCGAAGGTGTCCTCCCCGTCGTTCCACAACACTCGCATGGTCACTTTCTTCAGGCCGACCTGCCAGTCTTCTACGATCATCATGCCCTCCGAGCCCGGCAGTTCGTCGCCGAATTTGTGCAGCTCGTGCTCGTAGAGTTCGAGTAGCTCGCGCAGCCCGGCGGTGGGCGCGTTCTCCCATTGCGCGGTGGTGTACTCACCGGCGGGAA
>CAJWGI010000281.1 GCA_913031335.1 uncultured Anaerolineales bacterium
CCCAGAGAGACGCTTTCCGATACATACGAGCGCTCACTGGAAGCAGAAGCGCTGCTGCAGGAAATTGAGGAGCGCCCCTTCTGCCCGGGTTGCAATCGCCCCGCGCGCGGCAACTGGCGAGTCTGCCCATACTGCCAGACCATCCTGAAGAAACCTTGCCCCAACTGCGAGAAAATGCTAGACCTGACCTGGAACGTCTGCGCATTCTGCGGCACGCCGGCCCCGGGCCGAGAGAGCCGCGCCGCGCTGGACGGAAGCCCCACCCGGTGACGAGAACGCCTTAAGCAACGCTTGTCAGAGCGCCCCACCCGGCGTAGCTGCCCGCCTCGCCCAATTGCTCCTCGATGCGCATCAACTGATTGTATTTGGCCACCCGGTCTGAGCGCGCCGGCGCACCCGTCTTTATCTGGCCCATATTGAGCGCCACAGCGAGGTCGGCAATGGTGGTGTCTTCGGTCTCGCCCGAACGGTGCGAGGCCACGGCCGTCCAGCCCGCGCTATGGCACAACTCCACCGCCGAGACGGTCTCGGTGAGCGTGCCAATCTGGTTCAGTTTCACCAGCAGCGAATTCGCGGCGCAGGTGTCTATCGCCCGTCGCACCCGCTTCGGGTTTGTCACCAGCAGATCGTCGCCCACCAGCTGCAGTTTTTCTCCCAGCGCCGCGGTCAACTCCTCCCAGCCGTCCCAGTCGTTTTCGTCGAGGCCATCCTCAATAGAAACAATGGGGTACTGCCGCACCCATTCAACCCAAAAGGCCACCATTTCCGCTGAATCCAATTGGCGGCCTTCAATGCGCAAATCGTATTTCCCCGACTCGGCATCAAAGAACTCGCTGGCGGCGGCGTCAATGGCGATGCCGACTTGCTCGCCCGGACGGTAACTGGCGCGTTCAACGGCGGTCAGGATTATCTCCACCGCCTCCCTGTTGGTGCGCAGCGCCGGTGCATAACCACCCTCGTCTCCCACTAGAGTGATATGGTCCTGCTCGCGCAACACAGTTTTCAGTGCGTGGTAGATTTCCGCTATCCAGCGCAAGGCCTCGGAGTACGTCCCTGCGCCAAGCGGCATGACCATGAATTCCTGAATATCTGTGGATTGCCAGCCGGTGTGCGCACCGCCGTTGAGAATATTGGCCATCGGCGTCGGCAGCACCGTACCCGCGCTGCCGCCCATATAGTGGAAGAGCGGCTGTCCCTGTGATTGCGCCGCCGCTTTTGCCACCGCCAGGCTGACGCCGAGAATAGCATTGGCGCCCAACCGCGATTTCCCGGCCGTGCCGTCAAGCTCAATTAACGCGCGGTCAATTTCGCCCTGCTGAGTGGCGTCGTACCCGCGAAGCGAGTCGGCGATTTCGATCTTGACGTTGCGCACCGCCTGCAACACCCCCTTGCCAGAATAGCGCGCCGCTTTGCCATCGCGCAATTCCAGCGCCTCGTGTTCCCCCGTAGAAGCGCCCGAGGGGACGGCAGCGCGGCCGCGGGACCCATCCGCCAGCGTGGCTTCAACCTCCACGGTCGGGTTCCCGCGCGAATCCAGAATCTCGCGCGCATTGAGTGTTGTAATAGTGCTGTCCATCAAGCCCTCCGAATTACGATTTCATTGCCCCACCGACCGGCTGCGCCGCTCGAAAATGAGCACATCGCGCCAGACCCCGTGCAACTGACCCAGACGTTCCCGACGGCCGACCTCGCGGAAACCGCACGCCCGATGCAATGCCACGCTGGCCACATTCTCTGGGAAGATGCCAGCCTGCAGCGTCCAAATTCCTTCGCGCTCAGAAGCTGCAATCAGCCCGCGCAGCAACTTTGCACCAATGCCTTTTCCCCTCGAACTTACGGCGACATACACGCTTACGTCAGCCACCCCGCCATAGACGCAGCGACCTGAGACCGGGCTGAGCGCGGCCCAGCCCAGCACGCGCTCAGTATCCCGCGCCACCAGCCGGGGAGCGGGCATATGGGCGTCATTCCAGCTTGCCCAATCGCCTGCCTCAGTTTCGAATGTAGCCTGGCCGGTGGTGACGCCCTCGCTGTAAATAGAGCGCACAGAAACCCAGTCAGCGGTGTGCATCGCGTCAATGATAGTTTCCAGAAGAACAGTGCTCATTCGCCCTCACCCGCGCGAGGCGCACCCGTTCAATTCTCGCGCAGCGCTTGCGCTATGGCGCGCGCGCGTTCTGGCGCCAGACCGACGTGTCCGTCGCTCCAGAGCTGCGCCGCGATTTCATCCGCCGGCAGATACCGCAACAGCTGCGCATCAGCACAGAGCGCCTGCGCGAGCGGGTTCGGGCCGCCGGCGCGCACAGCCTGCCACGCCTGCATGGCGTGGTCTCGTATGCGCGCGTGCATGTGCTGCCGGTCGGCGCCGGCTTTGCACAGCGCCATCAGCAGCGGCTCAGTGGCGGCGAAAACACCAAAGGTCTGCATGTTTGCAGCCGTGGCAGTCTCATCCACCTGCAGCCCGTCCACCAATCGTTTTGCCGCGCGCAACAGTTCATCCGCAATCAGAAAAGCCTGCGGCAGCAGCAATCGCCGGTTGGCGGAATCATCTAGCGTGCGCTCCAGCAGCGAGTGCGCGGCGTTGTCCCACGCCACCCGCGGCAGCGATGCGAGATAGCGCGCCAGACTATCTATTTTCTCGGCGCCAATCGGGTTA
>CAJWGI010000282.1 GCA_913031335.1 uncultured Anaerolineales bacterium
GCCCTGAACGAGAATCAGGAATTGAAAGCGCGCATCACCGCGCTGGAAAGCGGGGCGGCGGAAGCGCGAGAGTTGCTCAAACGAGTCGAGAAAGTGGATGACCTGTTCGAGCAGCATCGCTCCGATTTCATCGCCCGGTTGGAGACGGCCGAGGCAGCGCGCGCCAAATCCGAGCGCGAAGGTGAACGCCTGCGGCAGCTCGAGCGCGTGGCTATAAATAAGTCATTGGCGGAATTGGGCGAGGCTCTGGCTCCACTGGGAACGTTGCGGGAGGAGGTAGCGGCGCGCAAGGAGGAGGAACATCGCGCCAGGGCTGACATTAGCGAGACGCGCCGGTCTGTCGAGAGCGTGGTTCGTAGTGTGGAGGAAAGCGAGCACTTAATCAGCAGCATTAATGAGAGCCGTCGTCAGGACAGCAAGCGCCTCTCCGAGTTCGGGAGCGCCGCCAACGTGCTGCGCAAGCGTCTGGACGAACTGAAACCGGCGCTGGAATCGCTGCAGGATGCCAACCTGCGCAACGAGAAACACATCACCGACTTGACCGGGCTGGAAACAGAGCGCAAACTGGCTCAGAACGCATGGATGGAACAACAGGCCGTCACTCATGTTGAGAGAGAACGCTGGTGGGGGGAGCTGCAACGCAAAGCCGCCGAGATAGAGACGCTGATAGAGGCGTCGGCGCTTAAGTTGAAGGCGTTCGGCGAGACGCATCGCGAAATGAAACAGGCGCTTTCTGCGTTGGATGAGACCGTTGCCGGCATCGAACGTCGCCTCGGCGAATCGGCTGAGGTGCAACGCGTGAACTACGAGCGCCTGCAGGACGAATGGAATTCCTTCGAGGCGGAAGAGCAGAAAAAACGGGTTGCCGATATGCTGCTACGCGATGAGCTATGGCGGGAGCACGACCGCAAAAATAAGAAGAACATCGCTCGGCTAGAAGCCATGGAGAAGGCGGAGAAAACCACCGCTAAAGTGCTGCAGCATTTGCGTTCCAAGGATTATGAACGTCTCAAGAACGTGTTCGGAATCCTACGCGAATTCATGTCTGAGCATGACCAGGACATGAAAAAAGTGCCCTGAGCGGGCGCGGCGCGCAGTCCGCTTGCACCACGGGAGCGGAAAACCAACAGAGAATGCACGTTATTTGCACTGCCGGCCACGTAGACCACGGCAAATCCACCCTCGTGGAGGCGCTTACCGGTATGCATCCGGATCGGCTGGCGGAGGAACGCGAGCGCGAGATGACCATCGATCTCGGTTTCGCCTGGCTGACGCTGCCGGAGATTGGTGAGGTCAGCATCGTCGATGTTCCCGGTCACCGCGATTTCATCGGCAACATGCTCGCTGGGGTGGGTGCTGTGGCCGCCGCGCTGCTGGTGGTGGCGGCGGACGAAGGCATCATGCCACAGACGGAGGAACACCTGGCCATTCTGGACCTGATGCACATTGAGCACGGCGTGGTCGCCCTCGCCAAAACCGACCTTGCGGAAAGCCCTGAATGGGTTCAACTGGTTGCCGACGAGGTCGCGCTGCGCCTTGCGGACACCTCCTTGGCCGGCGCTCGCGTTGTGCCGCTTTCCGCGCTCACGGGAGAGGGTGTGCCGGAGTTAGGGCAGGCGCTGCTGGAGTGCCTGCGGGCGCAGCCGAGGCGGCCGGATCTGGGCAAACCGCGCCTTTCTGTTGACCGCGTCTTCACGGTGGCGGGCTTCGGCACTGTGGTTACCGGAACGCTGCTGGAAGGCAGCCTTTCGGTGGGCGACGAGGTGGAGATTCTGCCCGTCGGGTATCGAGCGCGTATCCGCGGATTGCACACGCACGGTACGCCTCTGGAGATGGCTGCGCCTGGCGCGCGGGTTGCCATCAATATGACCGGCGTGGGAAAAGACGAGCTGCACCGTGGCGCGGTGGTGGCGCGGCCGGGCAGTCTGCAGGCCACTCGCAGGGTGGATGTTTCCTTTCGCCTGCTTTCCGGGGAGCACAATTCCATTCCACTACGCCATAATGAGCAAGTGAAACTGTTCGTGGGCAGCGCCGAGGAGATGGCGCGCGTGCGTGGCCTCAGCGCCCGCAGACTGCGGCCCGGTGAAACAGGCTGGCTGCAACTGGAGCTCTCGCGACCGGTCGCCGTGCTGAAGGGCGACCGTTTCATCCTGCGACGCCCTTCACCCGGGGTGACAATGGGCGGCGGGGCGATAGTGGATGCGCATCCGCGCCGGCGGCATCGGCTGCAGGATACTGCTGTGCTGCAGCGGCTTCAGATTATGGCGCGCGGCAGCGCGGATGAAATTCTGCTGCAAGCGCTGGACGTGGGCGGGGTGCCGTCGCTGCGAGAGGCGCTGGCCGCATCCGGGCTGGACGACGAGCAGGCGCGAGAGGCGCTGGCCAGTTTGAGCGCGGCCGGAGAGCTGCTGGCGCTCGGGGAAGCCGCGCTAAAGCTGACGCCGCGAAGCAATGTGCTGGTTCTCAGCCGGGGGCGCTATGCGCTTCTGCTGCAGCAATTGCGCGGCTTGCTGGCAGCCCATCATTGCGCGCACCCGCTGCGCGCGGGTATGCCCCGTGAGGAGCTCAAGAGCCGCCTCGGCCTGCCGGCGCGCGCCTTCAATGCGCTGACAAAACATTGCACCGGCGCGGGTGACC
>CAJWGI010000283.1 GCA_913031335.1 uncultured Anaerolineales bacterium
CCGGCATTTCGGCGTCACGCTCAATCCACAGTCAGAGGTGGTCGGCCTGATCGGATCCAAAGAGGGTCTCTTTCATTTGTCCATGGCCTTTTTGGACCCGGACGATGTGGCATTGGTTCCCGACCCGGGTTACGCAGTTTATGCTGGCGCAGCCCGCTTTGCCGGCGCCGAGGTCGTGACCGTGCCCCTCCTGGAGCAAAATAATTTCCTGCCAAATTTGAGCGCCATTCCAGCCAATGCAAGGCAGCGGGCAAAATTGCTGTGGGTGAACTATCCCAACAATCCAACTGGGGCGGTTGCTTCCGAAGCGTTCTTTGCAGAGCTGATCGACTTTGCGCACGCTCACCAGATTCTGGTGTGCCACGACGCACCGTATCTGCATGTCACCTTCGATGGCTACCAGGCGCCCAGCTTGCTGCAAATGCCCGGTGCCAGAGAGGTGACAGTCGAGTTTAATTCGCTGTCAAAGACCTATAACATGGCCGGCTGGCGCCTGGGAATGGCTTGCGGCCATGCGCCAGCGGTTGCTGCACTCCATTCGCTGAAGAGCAATGTCGATTCCAGCCAATTTCCGGTGGTACAGGATGCGGGGATAAAGGCCCTGACCGGGGATCAGAACTGGTTCGCAGAGCGCAATACGGTTTACCAGGAACGGCGCGACATAGTTTTAAATGGCCTGTCTCAGGCTGGTCTGATTGCTTATAAGCCGCAAGCATCAATGTACGTCTGGGCGCGAATTCCGCAGGGGAGACAATCGGCGGAGTTCACCAGCGCACTACTGGATGAGACCGGTGTCTCGGTCACGCCCGGATCATTCTTCGGTGAGTGCGGCGAAGGCTACTTTCGCATCTCGCTGAGCACACCGACACCGCGCGTCGAAGAGGCAATGAAACGAATCTCAACCTGGGTGTAAACCCAAGGCGCGAAAAGCAGACTGGAGCTGCCGCGCTTTGTGGCCGAAAAAATCAGCGCACAATCCCGGCTCAGTGTATTACAGGCTGCGCGCTGGGTCAACCGCCGCGTGGCTGCCGAGCACGCTCCCGCACCGGGGCATACATGCGCGTGCAATATTCCTTCACCATGCGCCGGGCGCTGAACACCGGCGTCACGCTGGCGATGGATGCCTTCATCATGCCAATCCACTCGCGTGGAAGCCCGTCGCCATCGCGACGATAGTAGAGCGGAACCACCTCGTCTTCCAGTAGTTCGTAGAGCAGCCCGGCATCGCGCGCGTCATGCTCTTCCGCCTCCGCCGGGGTAGTTTCGTCCCCGATTGCCCAGCCGTTACGGCCGTTGAAACCCTCCGGCCACCACCCATCCAGGATGCTCACGTTGAGCACCCCGTTCAGGGCCGCCTTCTGACCGCTGGTGCCGCACGCCTCCTGCGGGCGGCGGGGGGTGTTCAACCAGATATCCACCCCCTGCAGAAGCTGCCGGGCGACGTTCTGATCGTAATCCTGAATGAACGCCAACCGCCCGCCACACTCCGCGCTGGCCGCCGCCCGGAAAAGTGCTTGAATAATGTGTTTGCCGGGCTCATCGGCGGGGTGAGCTTTTCCGGCGAAGATAATCTGCAGTGGACGTTTGGAGTCATACAGCAAAGCCAGTAGCCGTTCCATATCGTGCAGCAGCAGCCCGGCCCGTTTATAAACCGCGAAACGGCGCGCGAAGCCGATCGTCAGCGCATCCGCATCGGGCAGCGCGCCGCCTCTTTGGGCCACTCTCGCACGCACGAAAGCGTGCAGCTTGCGTTTCAAATGGCAGTGCGTCTCCCACAGCTCCTCATCCGGAATTGCCTCCACGCGCTGCCAGGTCTCCCGCTCATCCAGCCGCTCGCGCCAGTTCTCGCCGAGGTAGCGGTCGAAGAGCAGCACAATGCGCCGCGCCAGCCAGCTTTCGGTGTGCACCCCGTTTGTGATGTGCTCAATCGGGATTCCGCCACGCTGGCGCTGCGGCCACAGATGCCGCCACATGCGCCGGCTGACCTTCCCGTGCAAAGCGCTCACGCCGTTGCGCCGCGCGGAACAGCGCAGCGCCAGCGTGGGCAACGAGAACATGCGCCCGCGCCAACCCGAAACCGCCGCCAGTTCCATGAAAGCCTCCCGCTTTAACCCCATCCGCTCCCGATAGCCGCACAGATATTTGTCGATCAGCGCCTCGGTGAAGACCTCGTTCCCCGCCGAAACAGGCGTATGCGTGGTGAAGATTGTGCTAGCGCGCACCGCGGCCACCGCGGATTCGAAATCGCTGCCGGTGGCCACGCGCTCGGCCACGCGTTCCACAATCATGAAAGCGGAGTGGCCCTCATTCATGTGCCACACGGCTGGATGGATGCCCAGAGCGCGCAGCGCGCGTACCCCGCCGACTCCCAGCACCAGTTCCTGCGAGATGCGTGTCTCCCGGTCAGCGGCGTACAGCCGCGCGGTTAATTCGCGGTCGGCGGCGCTGTTTTCCGGCAGGTCTGAATCCATCAAAAAGAGCGGCGTGCGCCCGACCTGCAGCCGCCAGATGCCAAGCTGCAACGCGCGCCCGGGCAGCTCGACCGCGATGCGCAGCAGCCGCCCATCACTTTCGCGCACCGCCTGCATGGCCTGGTCGGCGTAATCCAGATTCTGCC
>CAJWGI010000284.1 GCA_913031335.1 uncultured Anaerolineales bacterium
GGTGCACACCCCTGCCGGGCTGGATATCGGCGCGGAATCCCCCGCCGAAGTTGCGCTCTCCGTTCTCGCCGAAATAGTGCGAACACAACGCGGCGCAAGCGGCGGCGCCCTCCGCGAGCAAAAGGGCGAGCTGCTCAAAAAGGTGCTAGCATAGAAATCATTTCATGAACTCATCCTTCCAACCTCACCGCTGCTGCATTATGTTGCGTCGCAAAAGAGGTGATACCGCCTACTACCCTTTATGAGTCGTTTCGCTGAACCCATGCTGTATGATTGTTGTTAATGAGAGAAGTTCACACACGAGACCAAGGAGAATACAAATGACGACAAACAAAGTATCGGGCGTTCCCCGCCGTGAGCTGCTCAAACTGAGCGGTGCAGCGGCGACGGCGTACGCCGCCGGACCGCTGCTGAGCGCCTGTGGTGGCGCTGCTGCCGGCCCCGTCAAAGCCGGCGTGTTGCTGCCGTACTCGGGCATCTATGCCGTGCTTGGCGAGAGCATCACCGAAGCAATGAAGATGTACCTCGATGAAATCGGAAATGAAGCTGGTGGGCGCAAGATTGAGCTGATCACCGAGGACACCGAGATGACCCCAGATGTGGCGCAGCAGAAGGCACGCAAACTCATCGAGCAGGATGAAGTTGACCTGGTCGCAGGCATAGTGAGCACTGGCGTTCTGTACGGTACGCGCGACTATTTCGATGCCAGTAAAAAGCTGCTAATCTGCGCAAACGCGGGCGGAAACAAAATCAGCCGCGACATGAAGACGCCGTACATATGGCGCGCCTCGTTCACCAACTGGCAGCCCAACTGGCCGCTGGGAAGCTGGGCATACGAGAACGTGGCTCAGAAAGTGTTCATGAGTGCTCCCGATTACGGCGCGGGCCACAACATGGTGGACGCCTTCGCCAACTCTTTCCAAGCCGCCGGCGGAGAGATATTGGGCACGCAGTTCACGCCCTTCCCGGCCATGGGAGACCCGGCACCGTTCATCACCGAAATACAGGGCGCCGACCCGCCGATGGTGTTCTGTTTCTACAGCGGCGGGGCAGCGGTTACCTTTGTGAAAGCCTACGGTGAGTTCGGCCTGAGCGGCAACATCCCGCTGGTCTGCGCCGGCTTTACCGTAGAAGAGGACGTGCTGCCGGCCCAAGGGGAAGCTGCCCTCGGCGCGCAAAGCGGCCTGCACTGGGCATTGCTGCTGGACAACGCAGTGAACAAGAAGTTCACCGCCGGATACAAAGAGCGCGCCGGTAAGGATGCCAACGTGTTCGCTGTTCAAGGCTACGACACGGGACGCGTCGTAGCGGAATTGCTAAATGCGGTACAGGGTGACACCAGCGATGTGAACAAGATGATTGACGTTATGCCGGGCATCAGTTTCGACAGCCCGCGCGGTCCGTTCCAGCTTGACGCCAAATCGCAGAATCCCACCCAGCACATCTACGTGCGCAGAGTTGAGGATGTTGGCGGCGCGCTGCACAACGTCGTCATCGAAGACCTGGGCGCATTCACAGATCCGGGCGACGATTCACTCGGGTAGCCCTTTTACCACCCCGGTGAGGTTCACCAGATGACCGGCGCTGCGAGAACGCCGGTCATCTGGCCTATGGCATCATGGACACCCTAATCATCCAGTTCCTCAACGGACTGGTTTTCAGCATGTTGCTGTTCGTCATGGCGGCCGGGTTATCGCTTATCTTCGGCCAGATGAACGTCATCAATCTGGCGCACGGTTCTTTTTACATGCTGGGCGGCTACGTCGGCCTTTCCACGGTGCGTCTCCTCGACAGCTTCTGGCTAGCGCTCATGATCGCGCCGCTCGCCGTGGGGGCGCTGGGCGTGGCCATAGAGTACCTGTTGTTGCGCCGCCTGTACGGCACGCACCGGCATCTAGATCAGGTGCTCTTCACCTTCGGTCTGGCGCTCATCGCGGCGGACTTAATCCGCTGGAATTGGGGCGCCTACGTTGTGTCGGTGCCAGCGCCGCCCCTGCTGCAGGGGCAAGTACCGTTCTTCGGCATCCAGTTCCCGCTTTATCGCCTTTCGCTTATCGGCTTCGGCCTCATAATCGCCATGCTTCTTTGGATATTCATCGAACGCACACGCATCGGGGCAATCGTGCGCGCGGGAGTCTCTGATGCCCGCATGGTGAGCGGATTGGGAATCAACATCCAGCTGGTGTTCGCGGGCGTCTTCGCGCTGGGCACGGCGCTGGCTGCGCTGGCCGGGGTTATAGGCGCGCCGGTACACAGCCTGTATCCCGGTCTGGATTTCGAAATCCTGATTCTCACCCTGGTTGTGGTGGTCGTCGGTGGGTTGGGTACACTTAAAGGCGCGTTCTTCGGAAGCCTGGTGATAGGCATGGCCGACACCTTCGGCAAAGCGTTTCTGCCTGAGTTCGCGCTCTTCATTATTTTCGCCGTAATGGCTATGGTACTCCTGTTGCGACCTTCAGGGCTGTTCGGATTGAAGGCATCATGATTGCTATCCAACTGACAAACACGCGCGCGTGGCTGGAAGCTCACCAGCGTCTGGTGCTGGCTGCCGCCGCCATCACGGCCATCGCCTATCCTTTTGTGGTCAAACCCTACATCCTGAGCCTCGG
>CAJWGI010000285.1 GCA_913031335.1 uncultured Anaerolineales bacterium
TCCCGCGCAGCAGCACCGGGGTCACCCAGCACGCCCGGGAGCAGCCGCGTGACCGCATCGATTAGCGCAAGCGCCGGCAGTTCGCCGCCGGTCAGCACGTAATCGCCCATGGAAACCTCGTCCGTAGCGAGATGCTTCCGCACGCGCTCGTCCACGCCCTCGTATCTTCCCGCAATCAGAGCCATGCGCTTACGCCGGGCCATTTCGCGCGCCACGCTCTGCGAGAACAGCCTGCCCTGCGGCGTCAACAGGATGACCGACACGGCCTCCCGCTCCGCCCCCAACACGGATTCGACCGCGGCGAATATCGGCTCCGGTTTCATCACCATGCCGCCGCCACCACCGTACGGCGCGTCATCGGTCACGCGATGGCGGTCTTTGGCGAAGGCGCGAATATCGTGAACGGCGACGTGCAGCGCGCCCGATTGCCGCGCACGACCGAGAATGCTGCTGCCGAGATACGCCCGGAACACTTCTGGAAAGATGGTGAAAAGGTCGATGTACACGCGCTGATTCTACCACCGCTGAGCGAGGGAGAAACCAAGCTGCCTCCGCAGTCGCCTGTGCTACAATCTGCGCCATGTCGCCGCGGGAACTTTCGCCGCAACTGGTGCTGGCCTCGCAATCGCCGCGCCGCACCGAGCTGCTCGCCCTGACCGGGCTGGCGTTTGCCCAACAGGGCGCTCAAATCATTGAGGGCCACCGCGCCGCCGAATCTCCCGAGCAGCACGCCCGCCGGCTCGCGCGTGAAAAAGCAGTCATGGTTGCGCAACTTCACAAGGATGGTTGCCTTGTCCTCGCGGCGGACACAATCGTGGTGCACAACAATGCAATCCTGGGAAAGCCCGCCGACTCCGAAGACGCCGGGCGCATGCTGCGTGACCTGCAGGGCGAAACCCACGCAGTCGTCACCGCGATTGCGCTCACACGGGCCGGGTCGGGCATTTCGCGCGAGGAATGCTGCAGCACGCAGGTGAAGCTGCGCGATTTTTCTCGCAAGCAACGCAACGATTACATCGCCAGCGGCGACCCGCTCGACAAAGCGGGAGCGTACGGTATTCAGAATCGCCAGTTTCGACCCGCGACCGCACTTGGCGGTTGTTTCGCCAATGTAATGGGACTTCCACTCTGCCACGTGGCGCGCGCCCTTTCCGCTTCAGGCGTGAAGCTCCCTGCGGATGTTGCCGGCGCCTGCACGGCGCACACCGGTTATGACTGTCCGATTCACCAGAAGATCCTTGCAGACTGACTGCCGATGAAACGCGCACTTTTGGCGCTGGCATTCATGCTAGGCGCGTGCACCGGCGTTCCGACCACGCCCGTGCTGCCCGAACCGCCCGACGAACCAACCTTGCCGCCTCCCGCACTGGCCACGCAGCCGCCGCCTGATGTGGAGGGCAGCGCAGCTGCTTATCTGAGTTCATGGGAAAAAGGGGAGTTCGCCGGCATGTACGGGCTGCTGACTCCGCTATCGCAGGATGCCATATCACTGCAGCAGTTCGTGGAAACCTATCAGGCAGTGCAGAAAGGCGGCGCAATCGCGCGCGTCGAGACCGTCCTGCTTTCTACTCGACAGCAAGACCGCGAGGCGCAGACGCTGTTCAAGGTTACGCTGCACACCACGCTTGTAGGCAAGATTGAGCGTGAAGTAACCATGCCGCTGCGTTTTGAAAACGGTCGTTGGGGGGTGGATTGGGACCACGGCTTGATCATTCCGGAGCTTGCCGGCGGAAACACGCTGTACATGGATTACACCATTCCGGCGCGGGCAAACATCTATGACCGCAACGGACTGGCCTTCGCGGCGCACACCGACGCGGTCTCTCTGGGGGTCATTCCCGGGCAAATAGCGCCCGAACACGAAAACCAGTTGCTGCTGGAACTATCCCAGATTATTGACCGCCACCCCGAGGCCATCCGCAGCCTTTACGCCGCGGGCATGCCAGAATGGTACATGCCCATTGGCGAGGCCTCTGCCGCCGAAATCCGCGAAAGTTATCAGCGTCTGAGCAGCTACTCCGGACTGGTGATGAAGCCCTATCAGACGCGTTATTACGTCGGCGGCAAACTCGGTGCGCCGCACGCGGTCGGTCACACTGCGCTCATCCCGGCGGAGCAGGCCGAGCTTTATCGTTCGCTCGGATATCGGGGTGACGAAATCGTCGGAGTGCAGGGCCTAGAAGCGTGGGGGGAAGAATACCTGGCCGGGAAGCGAGGCGGCGCGCTGCGCGTAGCCAGCCCGGGCGGCCAGTGGATTGCTACACTGGCCGAGTCTCAGTCAGCACCCGCGCAGGCGATCTACACCACTCTCGACCGCAGTTTTCAGCACGAGGTGCAGGCCGCGCTGCAGGATATGGTCGGAGCCGCGGTGGTACTCAACCGCGACACCGGCGAGGTGCTGGCTATGGCCTCCGCGCCATCATTCGACCCCAACCTGTTCGACCCGGCCAATTACAACACGGTGCAGCTCGAGCAGGTCTTCACCAACCCTTACCGCCCGCTTCTCAACCGTGCCACTCAGGGGCAATATGCGCCGGGCTCCACCTTCAAGGTTGTCACCATGGCCGGCGCACTGGAATCTGGCCTATTCAACACGC
>CAJWGI010000286.1 GCA_913031335.1 uncultured Anaerolineales bacterium
GGTATCTGAACACCAATTTCTACGGCCATCTTGCCTACGGGGTTGATGCGGCCGCGCGGGTGTATTTCGCGAAGCCGGCCGCTGAACTTAATCTTGCTGAGAGCGCGCTGCTCGCTGCCATTCCGCAGTCGCCCGGGCTGAATCCGATTGATGCTCCGGAGGTGGCGCGGCAGCGCCAGGCGCTGGTGCTGCAGGCAATGGTGGAGCAAGGTTATGTCACTGCCGCGGACGCACGCGCCGCCCTCGCTGATGATGTCTTCGCGCGGCTGCAGTCGGCTAGCAGCCGCTTCAATATCTTCGCTCCGCATTTCGTGTTCTATGCGCTCAATGAGGCCCTCGACAAACTTGGTCCGGCGCTGGTGCACCGGGGCGGCCTGCGCATCCTCACCACGCTGGACGCGGGTTTGCAGCAACAGGTAGAGTGTGCGGCGCGCTCTCATGTCGATCGGCTGGGGGGCGCTGACCCGGATCATGCCGCGCCCGCTGCCGATGGCAGCATATGCGCCGCCGCGACCCACCTGCCCCCGCTGCGCGCAAAAGATGTGGGGGTGGATCGAAACCTTTCAAATGTGGCCGTGGTGGTGCTCGACCCGCGCACGGGCGAGATACTCTCCATGCTCGGCTCGTATGATTACTGGGACAAGTCCATCGACGGCAGCTTCAACGTTGCCGCCGCCGGGCTGCGCCAGCCGGGCTCGGCGTTTAAGCCGTTCACATATCTGACCGCTTTCTCGCAGGGCTATGCCCCGGCGAGCATGGTGCTTGACGTGCGGACCGCCTTTCCGCTGGAGACCGAGATCTCGTACGTGCCAGAGAATTACGACCGCCGCTTCCGCGGGCCGGTGAGTTTCCGGACTGCGCTGGCGCAATCTCTCAACGTGCCGGCCGTGCAGGTGATGACCTGGGTGGGTGTTGAAAACGTGCTGCGCAGCGCGCACAGAATGGGCATCAACACACTCGATGGCGACCAGGTCGTTTACGGTCCCGCGCTCACCCTCGGCGGCGGCGAAGTTACCCTGCTGGACATGGCCTTCGCCTACGGCGTGTTCGCGAACAGTGGGGTTATGGCCGGGCAGCCGGTTCCGGCTGCGCGGGCGCGCAGCGGTTACCGGGCGCTGGACCCGGTCGCCATTCTGCGCATCGAGAGTAGCGATGGAACGGTGCTTTCATCCTGTGGCCCGCAGGACAGCTCGCCCTGCGAGTTTCCCGGCCCCGGCACGCAACCGGTGCTCAGTCCGGAGCTCGCCTATCTGATGAACCATGTACTCTCGGATGAGCGCGCGCGCATACCTGCATTCGGACACCCGAATCCGCTCGAGCTCGGCCGGCCGGCGGCTGCAAAAACCGGCACCACCAACAATTATGTGGATAGCTGGACAGTGGGTTACACGCCCCAACTGGTGGCAGGCGTGTGGGTGGGGAACAGCGACGCTACCGGAATGGTTGGAGTGCCCGGGTCGAAGGGGGCCGCGCCGATCTGGAATGCTGTAATGACTTATGCACTGCGTGCTCTTGCGCTTCCGCCCGTTGGTTGGGATCGCCCGGTCGGAATTGGGGAAGCGGCCGTGTGCTACCCCTCCGGTCTGCTGCCCACCGATGATTGCCAGCAGACGGTGCGCGAGGTGTTCGTCAGCGGGACCGAGCCGGTGGCTTACGATAATATCTGGCAGGCGTTCGACATTAATCGCGAGACCGGCAGATTGGCCACGGTTTACACGCCGCCGGAAATGGTCGAGAAGCAGGTCTTCCAGGTGCTCCCACCCGAGGCCGCTGACTGGGTAATCGCCGCCGACATCCCGCAACCGCCCCGTGAATATGACACGGTGTACGCTCAGCCGGGGCATGTGGAAGCGGCCGCACTGAGCAGCCCGCTGCCGTTCTCTTATGTGCATGGGGTTGTGCCGGTGCAGGGCACAGCGGGTGGTGACGCTTTTCGCTTCTATCGGCTGCAGTTTGGACCGGGTTTGAATCCGGAACAATGGGCGCAGCTGGGCGGCGACCATGGCGAGCAGGTGGTTGACGGAGTGCTGCAGCAGTGGGATACCTCCGAGTTGGCCGGGTTGTACACGCTGCAGCTGCTGGTGGTGCGCGCCGACCAGCGCTTCGGCATGGCCACTGTGCAGGTGACTGTGGATAATCAGGCGCCGAACGTCACCATCGTCGCCCCGTGGCCCGGCGAGCTTTTCACCATGAAGGATGAATCCATCGTCATTCAACCGGAGGTGAGCGATGACTTTTCGGTGGAGTACGTAGAGGTCTGGGTGGACGAACGGAAAGTGGAAACCAAGACCGTAGCGCCTTTCACCACGCGCTGGCCGATAGATTCAGTGGGCACGCACAGTGTTTATTTGCGCGCCGCGGACGCCGCCGGCAATGTCACTCGCAGTGAGACGGTCACAGTGGTGGTGCAGGGGTAGGCTGCCAGCACTCTCAATTTGCGACCCAATTTTTTTAAGTTGATTAAATCAGATAAAACTTTATAATATTATGCAATTGCGAATGACTCGCAATTGCAATAAGGTCGCAATAGGTTGTGCCACGTTTTTCACGAGGAGGGTTCCATGGCATCCAAGAAATCGTTGACCG
>CAJWGI010000287.1 GCA_913031335.1 uncultured Anaerolineales bacterium
TGTTTTGTGGCACCAATCGGCAAGGTCCGGACTTGGCGCATATGGCCAGCCGGGCGGGCATTGGCGACAACCCGGCTTGGCAACGGCTGCACCTGCAGAACCCGCGCGCGGTTTCTTCCGGCTCGGTGATGCCGTCTTACGACTATCTCACGCCCGCGCAGCTGGATGCGCTGGTGGCATATCTGCTCACGTTGAAGTGATGTTACATCCGGGTACTTGGTTGGTTCTCGTTACGCAAGGTATAATCCTGCTCCTGTTTGTGCTGGGGGTGTACTGGGCTCACAGGAGCGGCCAGTTTGACGACACCGAGGCGGCGAAATTTGCCATGATGAAAAACGATGAGGCCTATCGTGACGAGAGATGACTCGGAGGTGATTCTGGCCAGCGCGGCGCTGCAGGACGGAAACCTGCCCGTCGGTTACGACAATTACGCCGACGAAATCCTGGTGGCAAATGGGAAGCCGCCCGACTGGCTCGGCCTTCTGCCCCCTGCGGGTATAATCTGGGCGCTGGCTTATTACCTTTCCGCGCGCGCTTTTGATCGGGTGAATCTGGTCTTCGCCATCTGGTTTCTGGTCTGGCTGATTTACACCCCCGTCGCGCGAAAACGCGGTTGGTTCTTTGTGCCGATGTCTTGATAAGGAGGTGATTACCGGATTACACTGACAGGCAGTGAAGGCAGGGCAGTACGCGATCGGAAAGCAGTACCACAACGCGGAGCAGTATCTACATACCTAATCTGGAGGGTAAAACTATGAGTGAAGATAGAGCCGAACAAGCAAATGCCTATATGCGCGAGAAGATGATGTTTGACACGCGCATGTTTAAGGTGATCAACACTGTAGCGCCGGAAGTTGGCGAACGTTTCGCAGATTTCTACGAGAGCGTGTGGGCGGACGGCGCGCTGCCGCGGAAAATCAAAGAGTTGATTTTCACCGCGATCGGCGTTGCCTATATGTCGCCGCGCTGCATTCTGCACGTTGTCCCCGCCATCAATGCGGGCGCCACCGATGGCGAGATATTCGAGGCTGTGGCGGTAGGCATGCTCGGCGGCGGCTTCGTGCCGGGCGGGCCTGGCATCCCATACGCCTTTGAATATGCGCTCAAGGTGTTGGGGATCGCCGCCGCGCATCGTGCAGGTGAGTTCGAGGACTACCTGCCGGCGACCAAGTTCGACCACGGCGTTTACTAAGCCGGCTGCATCAATGCTGAGAAACGGGAGCCCAGGCCTGGCTACCGGGCTCCCGTCCGGCCTCCGCCATGGATAGAAAAGCGCTGCTGGCGAAAATCGAGGCGTTCTTACAGCAGCCGGAGGCGACCGTGCAAGCCCTGCTGGATATGCTGCAGGAGCAGCAGGGTGGCGTTGGCTTGGTTCCGCGCATTTTGAGCCGACGGCCGGAAGCCTTTGTACCGGCGGCGGTGCAGAGCAGGGCGCTTTATCAGAACCCCCGGGCGATAAATGCAAAAACAGCCGAACTGGCTGCCGTGGCCGCCTCGGCGGCTTTGATGTGTGAGCACTGCCTCGAGGCGCACATGCGCGCCGCGCAGCGCAAGGGCGCCTCGCAGGATGAAATATTGGACGTTATTCTTGTGGCAGGTGCGATCGCCGAATCATCTACCCTTTCGGTGGCGCTGCGCAAATTCCGGCAAATGGAAAGGAAACTGGAGCAATGAAACCCAAGGATGCGATTTATTCCGCTTTCGAGTTGAAAAAGACGGCGGCTGTGCCGGCAACGATTTTTGGCGGCGGTGTGTGGACGATTCGGCACTGGGAAAAGCAGTTCGGGGAGATGATTGCTGATCCGCGCGCCTACGCGGATATGATCATCAGGACTAATGAGAAACTACGCAGCCCGATTGTGTACGTCGGCTCGGGCTACAACAATTATCTGGCAGCCGCACTGGGCGGCGAAATCAAGGAACGCGCGCTGGGCGCGCCTGATCTGGAGGCGCCCATAATCAAGGAAAGCGCGCATGAAGTTGACGCGCTGGATGTGACCTGCATCGAAGATGACCCCGTCATACAGAACATCCGTGAAGCGGCGCGGCTGGTGGCGGCGGAGGTTGGCGACGAGGTGATTGTGTCGGTGACGGCGTGGGGCCCGTTCACGCTTGCCGGGCAGATGTATGATGTCGAGCAATTCATGAGGGCGCAGTACAAGAAAAAGGATGAAGTTCACAAAATGCTGGCCTTTGCCACAGAGCTGCTAAAGCAGTTCTACCGCCCGTTAGTGGAGGACGGCACGATGCCGATGATGAGCATCGCTGACCCTACTGGCTCGGGAGACCTTATTTCGAACCGCTTTTTTCGCGCATTCTCGTTGCCATACCTGCAGCCGCTGATTGCCTGGGGCACGGAGCATGATGTTTGCACCTGGCTGCACATCTGCGGAAACACAACCGACAAACTGGAATCGATTGCCGAGACCGGTGCGCATTGCTTTAGCCTTGATTACAAAGTGGACTTGGCGGAAGCGAAGAAGCGCGTCGGGGACATGATATGTCTGGCCGGAAATGTGGACCCTGTGTCGGTCCTGGATCAGGAAGGTCCCGAGAAAGTGAAAGCGGATAGCGAGGC
>CAJWGI010000288.1 GCA_913031335.1 uncultured Anaerolineales bacterium
CTCCATGTGGAGCGCCTTCACCACCGCCGCCGCGTGCACGCCGGTAGCGGTGCGGAAAGCATCCGCGCCCACAACCGGGTAATTTGGCGGAATGGCCACGTCGCACGCTCGCGAAGTCACCCGGCAATACTCTGGCAGCCGAGTTAGGTCCCGTCTGCCTATCCCGAGCAAATTCAGATTCACCAGCATCAATTCCATCGGCGTGTTGCCGGAACGCTCCCCGATACCGAGCGCGCAGGCATGTACACGGGTTGCCCCGGCCTCGATGGCTGCCAGCGTGTTGACAATATCCAGTCCACGGTCTTTGTGCCCGTGCCAGTCGATGCCTACTTCTGGGTTCACCTCGCCCACAAGTTTTTTAACGAAGCGAATCAGATTGCGAGTGCCCTGCTGCGTGGCATGACCGACCGTATCCGAGACGCACAGGCGCTGTGCGCCGGCGCGCATGGCGATGCTGTAAATCTGGCGCAGGTGTTCGGGCTGCGCGCGGGTGGTATCTTCGGTCACGAACATCACCGGCAGGCCATGGTCGATCGCAAAACGCACCGAGCTTTCCGTCAGCTCGAGCAGTTTGTCCAATTCCCATCCTTCGGCAAACTGGCGGATGGGGCTGGAGCCGAGGAAGACACAGGCTTCGATGGGAATCCCGGCTGCTTCAGAGGCATCCACAATCGGCGCAATGTCGACTTCCAGCGTGCGCGCTGCGCTTTGCGGCTGGATGATCATTTTGTGGTCAACAATCTCGCGCGCCAGACGGATGACATCCTGCTTAAAACGCTCGCCCGCGCCGCATAAGCCCAGGTCGGCAGCATCGATTTGCAGATGACGCATTAGATGCAGGATTTCCAGTTTTTCTTCGATTGACGGGTGCCGCACCGATGGAGACTGCAGGCCATCGCGCAAGGTCTCGTCGACCACCAGCACACCTTTCGGGTAGCTGGGCTTATCGCCAACTTCGTTCCAATCGTAAATCAGATCAGCGCCTTTTACATTGTTCATGATCATCGTCTATTAGTTCATTAATGATCCCGGCCAGCCGCGAATGCCTTCAGGTTGGCCTCGCGGAACTTTTCCGGGATACGGGTTTCCAGAGTCTGGCGCCAGATATCATCGGGCAGCGGCAGCACTTTGCTGAGCGCGCCCAGCAGCACCACATTTGCCATGCGGACATTACCCAGGTCGGCAGCAATTTCCGTGGCGCTCAGCGCGCGAAGTTGAAAGCCCTTTTGGCGCGCGTAATCCAGCGCGTTGTAAGGATAATGTTCCGCCGCTCCGGCAACCGAGCCGGGCACCACTTCATAGTCGTTGACCAGCACTATGCCATCTTTTTTGTGAACGAAATGTGCGAAGCGCAGTGCCTCCAGTTTTTCCAGCGCGATGAGCGCATGCGCCTGGCCCGGGGTGACGATGGGAGAATGCACAGCTGCGCCAAAACGCACATGAGTTTCCACCGTGCCGCCCCGCTGCGAAACGCCGTGCACTTCGGTCTGTTTCACATCCGCGCCCCAGCGGGCGGCTGCCAGCGCCGTGAGCTCGGCCGCTAGCAAGACGCCCTGACCGCCAACGCCGACGAAAAGCAAGTTGAAAGTCTCTGCCTTCATCTCGTTTTGCCGTATTTCTTCGGTCAAACGGCCAACACCTCTTCTTGTGGCCATGGGTAAATCGCATCCGGGGCGCACACTTGCGCGCAAACCGTGCAGGAGGTGCACTCTGTGCTGTTTATCAGCGGGAAATTCTCATCAGTGCGCGTGATTGCCGGGCACCACACTTTGAAGCAGGCGTCGCACTGCGTGCACAGACTTTCGTCCACGTAGTATGGCGGTGCATCGCGACCCTTGATTTCCGGTAGCATGACGCACGGGCCTTGAGCGACAACCACAGCCGGAGCGTCATGTGCCAGCGCGGCGCGGATTGCGCGCGGCACTGCTTTTCGGTCCCACGTATCGACGACATCCACTTTTTCCACGCCGATGGCTTTCACCATTTCGGCGATATTCAACTTTGGCGCGGCTTGCCCGCCGATGGTCTGGCCGGAGCCGACATAGGGCTGCGCGCCGGTCATGCCGGTGGTGGAATTGTCGAGGATAATCAGGGTGAGTTTGCCGCCATTGGCGACCGCGTCGATGAGCGGCGGAATGCCACTGTGTATGAAAGTTGAGTCGCCGATAATTGCCACTACGCGCTTGTGCCCGGCCTGCTGCAGCCCAAACGCAGTGCCGATGCTTGCGCCCATACAGAAGGTGGAGTGCTCGGCCTCGTATGGCGGCAAAGCACCCATGGTGTAGCAACCGATGTCGCCGGCCACGGTGACTTTAAGCTGGCGTAGCGCGCTGAACACGGTGCGATGCCCACAGCCGACACAGAACATTGGCGGGCGCGGAATTAGTGTGATGTCCGCGTCGAGGGGCTGTGGCAGCTCGCCCCTCCCGAGCGCTGCTAGCAGCCGCCCCGGTGAATATTCGCCGATGTTGCCGAACAGCTCTTTGCCGACCAGGTTGGTGATGCCCAGCGCGCGCATCCGGTCTTCGATGAAGGCTTCACCTTCTTCGATGACGTACACGGTTTCATAACGCGCGCA